>JACCVE010000193.1 GCA_013698285.1 Chloroflexia bacterium
GTCCATGCCGGAACGGACGTACGTCATAGAGGGCGCAGCAAGCAGCGCCCCTACAGGATGGGGTAAATTCATCAAACTGTGGTTGTTGGTGAGGTGGTATTGGCGGATTGATGGAGAATACTAAGACTGATGTCGTTGTGGGTCTTGGGGATGGCGGTGGTTTGATAACGGTAATCTTGTTGGTCGGGTTACCCCTCGCGACGACCGGTGTGGCCTGTGTCCATGTTTCGGGGTGGGCGGAAAGGGTCGGTGGACGGATCGTGGCGGATTGACAGGGCATGGCGGACCCGTACAATCGCGGGGCCGAGGGGGCGACCGTGCCGATGAGCGTTCGTTGATGCACCCCGGCTTCGGGACGGCACGTCTCGAAGGGTGATGGGGTGCGTCGGGCCGGTCGCGACGGCCCCGACGAAGCCGACGAAGCCGACGATGGGGGTGGAGTGAAGATCACCGACGTCACGACGATTAAGCTGAGGTATCAGATGGATCGGCCGATGGCCGATGCCATCCACTACATGCCCGCTCGGCCGACCCTGTTGGTGCGGGTACACACCGACGAAGGCATCGTTGGTTTAGGGGAGTCCGCGGCCTACGGGGGCTCGCTGGAGAGCATGGAGGCGGTGGTCCTCGGCGAGCTCCGGACCACGGTTCTCGGCCAAGACCCGTTCAGGGTGGAGCGCCTCTGGAGCATGATGGCCACCCGGTCCCACCAGCGCGGCCGCCGGGGGATGCTGATGATGGGTATCAGCGGGATCGACATCGCCCTCTGGGACATCATCGGCCAGGCGACCAAGACGCCGCTCTATCGATTATTGGGGGGGTACCGTGACACCCTCGACGCCTACGCCTCGGCCGGGTTCTACGCGGGGGACAAGGGGATCGGCGAACTGGCCGAGGAGGTCGGGGGCTATGTCGAACGCGGGTTCCGATGCGTGAAGATCAAGGTCGGGCGAAACCCGGACGTGATGCTCAACCCCCTCCAGGACATGGATGCCGCCGGGTACGCGACGGTGCCGTTCGAGGAGGATATCGAACGAGTGCGGGCGGCACGGTCGGCGGCGGGCCGGGCGAAGCTGGCGATCGACGCCAACAATGCCTGGACTCCTTCGGTCGCGCTGCGGTTCATGGACGCCATCGGGGACCGCGACATCGCCTGGCTGGAAGAGCCGGTCTCGACCGAGGATCTGGCGGGCAGCGTGGAGGTCGCCCACGCGTTGCGGACGCCGGTGGCGGGCTATGAGACCGAGACGGGTTTGCCCGGGTTCCGGGAGTTGATCGCGCGGCGGGCGGTCGACATCGTCCAACCCGACGTGATCTGGACCGGGGGTATCACCGAGACGCGGAAGGTGGCCGCCCTGGCCCAGGCCTACCACCTGCCGGTGATCCCGCACGTCTTCTCGTCGGCTGTGGCCTCGATCGCTAACATGCACCTGATCGCGTCGTTGCCGAATGGGGGATTGCTGGAGTTCGACCAGAACCCGAATCCGCTGCGGTCGGAGCTGTTCGAGGAGCCGTTGACGGTCGATGGCGACGGCCGGATCCGGCTGCCGGACCGGCCGGGGCTCGGTGTCACGTTGAACCAGGACACGCTTGAGAAATACGCCTACCGGCTGTCGTAGGCAAACGAGTGGCGAGAGGAGCCAACGATGCGACTCGAAGGCAAGGTGGCGATCGTCACCGGTGGTGCGCAGGGAATTGGCCGGGCGACGGCCCGACGGTTCGCGGAAGAGGGGGCCAAGGTCGTGATCGCCGACCTGCAGGCCGACGCCGCGACGGCGGTGGCGACCGAGATCGAAGGTTCGGGTGGAGAAGCGATGGGCATCGCCGTCGATGTGCGAGACCGGGCGGCGGTCCAGGGCGTGGTCGATGCCACGGTCGAGCGGTTCGGTGGCGTCGATATCCTGATGAACAATGCCGGGGTGATCCGGATCACGCCGTTCCTGGAGATCGACGAGGCGGAGTGGGACCTGCTCTTCGGGGTCAACTGCAAGGGTCTGCTCTGGTTCGCCCAGGCGGCGGCGGCGCGGATGATCGAGCAGGGCAGGGGCGGCAGGATCATCAACGTGGCGTCCCAAGCCGGTCGGCGGGGGGAGCCGCTGGTGCTGACCTACTGCGCGAGCAAGGCGACGGTGATCAGCATGACGCAGTCGATGGCGTTGGCCCTGGCGCCGCACCTGATCACGGTCAACGCCATCGCGCCGGGGATCGTCGATACGCCGCTGTGGGAGTCGAACGACCGTCGCTTCGCCGAATTGCTGGGCATGGAGGTCGGCGAACCGAAGCGGACCTTCGTCGCCACGATCCCGCTGGGCCGGATCGAGCAACCGGAGGACGTGGCGGGCATGGCCGCGTTTCTGGCTTCGGCCGACGCGGGCTACATCACGCAACAGTGCTACAACGTAGACGGTGGCAACTGGCCGAGCTGATCCCGGGCGGTGCCTGACGGGACCGGGGCCGGGAACACGAGGGCCGGACCGCGACGCGCCCGGGCCGCTTGACCCGGGCCCGCGCCTTGGCTAGAGTGGCGCCCGATGTCCTTGGCGGGAGTAATCCGGAAACCGGATGATCACTCCACCACAGGAGCACCGGTGATGACCGGAACGCCGCACCATCCTGGCCCGGAGGACACGATGTCCTCCCCGACGTTGGGCATCGAACATCGGCGCCGTACGCGGATTCCGTGTGAGCCGGGTCACGTCGCGCGGACGCGCGGTGGGAATGGTCGTGTCATGTGCCGGAGCGTGACGATCCGCTCACGGGCGATCGGCGCGTGTTGGGGCGGCGAGGGGAGCGAAGGGTGTTGGTGGTGATGCGGCCTGGGGCCCCTCCGGCGGCCATCGAAGCGGTCCGGCGACGGGCCGACGACGCCGGACTGGAGACGATCGTCTACCAGGACGCCGACCAGAGGATCATCGACGTCACGGGCGGGAATGCCAGCGACGCCGGAGATGCCCTGGCGGCGATGTCCGGCGTCGACCGCGTGGTCCGGGGTAGCCAACCGGAGCCCCTCATCACCAGCAACCTGCGGATCGCCGGCATCCGGCCCCTGGTGCCGCCGTCCATCCTACAGGAGCAACTCCCGCTCACCACGAAGGCGACCCGGACCATCCACCATTCCCGCCAAGACGCCAGTGCGATCCTGCGGGGGGAGGACGACCGGTTGCTGGTGGTGGTCGGACCATGCTCAATCCACGACGCCGGCGCGGCGATGGCCTATGCCAGGCGGCTGTCGGCGGTGGCCAGTGACCTGGCCGGCGACCTGCTGGTGGTGATGCGGGTCTATTTCGAGAAGCCCCGGACGACGGTCGGCTGGAAGGGGCTGATCAACGACCCTCGCCTCGACGGCAGCTTCGCCGTCAACGAGGGGTTGGCGCTGGCGCGGAAGCTGCTGCTGGACGTGATCGAGCTCGGATTGCCGGCCGGCTGTGAGTTCCTCGACCCGATCACGCCGCAGTTCATCGCCGACGCGGTGACCTGGGGCGCGATCGGGGCCAGGACGACCGAGAGCCAGGTCCACCGCAACCTGACCTCGGGCCTCTCGATGCCCGTCGGGTTCAAGAACGGGACCGACGGCAACATCCAGATCGCGATCGACGCCATGCGGGCGGCCTCGTTCCCCCACCAGTTCATGAGCGTCACCGAGCAGGGGGTCGCGGCGATCGTGGCGACGCGCGGGAACCGCGACACCCACGTCATCCTGCGGGGCGGCAGTGGCGGGACCAACTACGACGCCGGCAGCGTCCGGACGACCCTGGCGACGTTGCGGGCCAACGACGTGCCGGCGAGGGTGATGATCGACGCCAGCCACGGCAACAGCGCCAAGGACTACAGGCGGCAGGCGGTCGTCGCCAGCGACGTGGCGGAGCAGGTGGCGGCCGGGGAAACCGGCATCGTCGGGCTCATGCTGGAGAGCTTCCTGGCCGACGGCCGGCAAGATCTGGCCGACCCCGCCACGCTGACCTTCGGCCAGAGCATCACCGACGCCTGCATGGGCTGGGAGACGACCGTGCCCGTGTTGCACGAGCTGGCGGCGGCGGCCAGGACGCGGCGTGAGGCCCGGGAACGGACGGGGAAGTCAAGTGAGAACCGGGCGCGGACGAATCGCTGATCCCCTCGGTCTCGGCCGAACCACCATCCTGGTGAAGATGCGGTCATAGGCGGAGGTCGAGAGCGCGGCATGCCGCGGGAGGTTCCCCCGGCGGCCCGTTTCAGGACGAGGCGTCGGTCAAACCCGCGCCGGTGGCCTGCATACCCGCGGCCAGAGTGACGTCTCCGAGCCCGGAGGCGGATTCCGCGCCCAGTCCCCGCTCGCGAGCGACGACGTGGCAGGCGACTAGGCGCCCCTCCCCGACATCAAGGAGGGGCGGGGAGGCGACGTCACAGAGGCCGGGTTCAGCGTAGGGGCAGCGGGGGTGGAAGACGCAGCCGGAGGGGAGGTCGGCCAGGTTCGGGATGTCGAGGGCACGGAGTTGGAGCTTGTCCTTGGCGCGAGTCAGGTCCGGGTCGGCCTCGGGGATCGCGGCGGCCAGGGCCCGGGTATAGGGGTGGAGCGGGGCGCCGATCACCTTGGGGGTGCGGCCGTACTCGACCAATTTACCGACGTACATCACGCCGACGTCGCCGTCCCAGGCAAAGTACTTCACCACCGCCAGGTCGTGCGTGATGAAGAGGAAGGCGACGCCCAACTCCTGGCGTAGCCGCAGCATGGTGTTGAGCAGGCTGACCCGGATCGAGACATCGACCATCGAGACGGCCTCGTCGGCGATGATCAGGCGGGGCTGGAGGGCGAGGGCCCGGGCCACCGCGACCCGCTGCCGCTGGCCACCGCTGAGCTGGTGGGGGAACTTGCGGACGAAGTTGGCGGCGGGGCGGAGGTCGACCAGCTCCAGCAGCTCGATCGCCCGGTCGTAGGCAGCCCGCTTGCCCCGGACCAGCTTGTGGTGGAGCAGGGGCGAGGTCAGGGTGTCGAGGATGGTGTGGATCGGGTTGAGGGAGGCGTAGGGGTCCTGGTGGACGAGTTGGACGCCGCGGCGGTACTCCCCGAAGGCGGAACCGTGCAGCGAGCGCAGGTCGTGGCCCTCCCAGCGGACCTCGCCCGACGAGGGCTTGAGGAGGCCGGCGGCCATCCGGGCCACCGTCGTCTTGCCAGAACCACTCTCTCCCACCAGGCAGACGACCCGGCCCGAACCGAGGGAGAGCGAGACGTCGTCCACCGCCTTGATCGGGCCGCGCCGGGTATTGAACGACCGTACCAGGTGGTCGAGGGCCATCAGCGCCTCGCCGGCCGGGGCGGGCAGAGACGCACCGGGCGCGTCGTGGCGGATGGCCCGGTCGGTCGCGGTCATGACGACACCCCGGTCTCGACCGGCTGGCGGGAGACCCGGTCGTGGTGGAAGCAGGCGGCCAGGTGGCCGGGGCCGACCACGAAGTCGGGCGGGATCTCCCGGTGGCAGATCTCGGTGGCGTAGGGGCAGCGGGGATGGAAGGTGCAGCCGGGCGGTAGGTCGAGCAGGTCCGGGGTCGAGCCCGGGATGGCGGTCAGAGGAGTGAACTGCTCGCCGGCGATGGGCGGCACGGCGTTGAGGAGCCCGACGGTGTAGGGGTGCTTGGGCCGGTAGAACGACTCCCGGACCGGCGCGAACTCGACGACCTCGCCGGCGTACATCGTCGCCACGTGGTCGGCCAGCTCGGCGGCCAGGGAGAGGTCGTGGGAGATGAAGAGCATCGTGAACGACAGGCGCTCGCGCAGGGAGCGAATCACGTCGATGATCGCCCGCTGGGTGAGGATGTCGAGGGCGGTGGTCGGCTCGTCGAGGATGATCAGGGCCGGTTCGAGCAGCAGGCTCATCGCGATCGAGACCCGCTGCCGCATCCCGCCGCTGAGTTCGTGGGGATAGGCGTGCATCACCCGGTCGGCGTCGAGTTGGACCATCTTCAGCAGTTCGGCGGAGCGGGCGTTGACGGCCCGGGTGTCTTTCCAGCCGTGGGCCGCCGCGGTGTCGCGGAAGTGGTCGCCGACGCGGAGGACGGGGTTGAGGCTGTTCTGGGCCGACTGGAAGACCATCGAACACTGCGACCAGCGGAACTCGCGAAGCTGGCGGTCGGTGAGGCGGGCCACGTCGATGACCTGGCCGTCGGTCTGGCGGAACCGAATCCGGCCGGAGGTGATCCGGGCGGCGCGGACCAGCATCCGGAGCAAGCCGAGCCCGAGGGTGGTCTTGCCGGAGCCGGACTCGCCGATCAGGGCGACGGCCTCGCCCGCGCGGACGACGAAGGAGACGTTCCGAACGGCCCGGACCGCGCCGCCCGGGGTGCGGTACTCGATCGAGACGTCCTCGACCGAGAGGACGACGCCCGCTTCGAGGGCGTCTCCGCCGTGATCGGGCGCGGTGGACCGGCGCGTGGTCCGTGCCGGGGAAGGCAGGGTTACCATCGGTCACTCCTCTCGCAGGCGGGGATTGAAGATGCCTTCCAACGAGCGGGAGATCATCACCAGGGAAAGCTGGAGCAGGGAGATGGCGACGATCGGGGAGAGGATGTACCAGAGGCTGTCTCGGAAGAAGAGGGCGCCGCGGGTGTAGGCGAGGTTGATCATCAGGCCCCAGTTGTTGCCGGAGAGGGGGACCAGGCCGAGGAAGTAGAGAATGATCTGGCCGTAGATGGCGCTGGTCATGGCGATCACGAAGTTGATCAGGATGTAGTTGGCCATGTTGGGCAAGATCTCGCGGAAGAGGACGTGGCGGGTGCCCATGTCCAGGACCCGGGCGGCCTCGACGTACTCGCGCTCCTTGAGGGAGAGGACCTGGGAGCGGACGGCGCGGAGCAGGGTCGGCCAGGCGACGGCGGCGATGATCACGGCCAGGAGCAAGGGGCTGTTGAGCTGGACATAGGCGGCGAGGACGCCGAGCAGGATGATGTAGGGGATGGTCAGGACGATGTCGGTGATGGTCAGGATGAGAGAGTCGAACCAGCCGCCCAGGTAGGCGGCCAGGGAGCCGAAGGTGACCGCGATCATCGTCGACATCAGGGCGGCCAGGGCGCCGACGACGATGATGCTGCGCCCGCCCCGGACGATCTGGGACAGCACGTCGCGGCCCGAATAGTCGGTGCCGAGGGGGTGGGCGCGGGATGGGCCGCCGTAGATGTTGGTGACGTCGGGCCGGACGGCGGGCTGGGTCAGGGATGGGCCGAAGATGGCCAGGAAGACGAAGATCGAGAAGATGATCAGGCCAGCCGCGCCGACGCGGTCCTTCAATAGGTACGACAGGACCCAGAACCGGCGCCCGCCCGTCGGTGGCGCGATGGGGGAGGGACCGGTGCCGGTGATGGCGGTGTCCATGGCTAACCCTCCCCGCCGGAGGTGCGGATGCGCGGGTCGAGGCGGCTGTAGAGGATGTCGGCCAGCAGGGTGGCGACGACGACCGAGACGGTGATCATCAGGAAGATGCCCTGCATCAGGGGGTAGTCCCGCCGCTGAATGGCGGTGAAGAGGATGTAGCCGATGCCCTGGTAGACGAAGATCGGCTCGACCAGGAACGAGCCGCCGACGACGAAGCCGATAGCGATGGTCATCTGGGTGAAGAGGGGCAGGATCGCGTTGCGGCCGACGTAGGTGGCGGCGATCCGGCCGGGCCGGATGCCGCGGGCCCGGGCGGCGGTGACGTAGTCCTCGTCCAGGGCGGCGACGGTGCTGCTCTTCATGAGGAGCATCCAAGTGCCGATGCCAGTCAGGGTGTAGGTGAGGATCGGCAGGGCGGCGTGGTAGAAGGCGTCGCGGACGAACGCGACGCTGAACTCCACGTCCTGGCCGGAGGAGAGGGCGCCGCGCATGTTGGTGATCGGCAGCCAGTCGAGGCGGACGCCGAAGAAGACGATCAGCATGATCGCGAACAGGTAGTTGGGGATCGAGTAGAGGATCGAGCCGAGGGCCGAGAGGGCGTCGTCCAGCACGCCGCCGCGCCGGTAGGCCATCAGCATCCCGAGCAGGACGCCGAAGACGATCGCGAGCAGGAGGCCGGTGCCGACGCTGAAGAGGGTCCAGGGGAGGTATTGGAAGATGATCTCGGTGACCGGCACGCCGGAGGAGAGGATCGACTGGCCGAGGTCGCCCCGGGCCAGCCGGCTCAAGTAATCGACATACTGGAGGAGCAGGGGCTGGTCCGAATTGAAGGCGAACAGGGACGATGCCTGGGCGACGGCGTCGTCGTAGGTGAAGCCGTACTGGGCGATCTGGGTCTGGACGTAGACGTCGACCGGGTCGCCGGGCAGCAGCCGGACCATGAAGAAGGTCAGCGAGGTGACGACGAAGATCGTCAGGGCCGCCTTGGCGAGGCGCCGCAGCAGCCAGAGGGTGCCCTGGCGCCGGGGCAGGCGTGCAATGACCCGGGACCGAGGTCGTGGTCGGGGTCGGCTGGAGGCGACGCTGCCCATCCGCTCCGGCTCCTTTGCCGCGCCGCGGGGGTCGGGGGGACGGCATTCGCCTCCCCGGCGACCCGGCGCATGTCGTGGTTGGCCCGATCTGCTGTCAGGCGAGGATGCTACCGGACCGGGGCCGAAGTCGCAAGCGAGATCGCCGCGGCGTTCCGGCCCGAGCATGCGGCCCGGGCGGTGCCGGGGAACGATCCTGTTCCAGCCAGCCCAACGTGGTGCCGCGAGGCGGCCTTCCAGATGACCGACGCGCTGGGAAGTGAGCGGGGAAGACGGACGCCTCGGGCTCCCTCCCGGGACCAGTGACTACGACGTATTCGTGGCGGTACGAGGTCGGACCGGGGAGGCGGGCACCTTCGGATTCATGGGCGAGCAGACGGGCTCTGGGACGGGGCTGATCCACCCGCGGAGCCGGGACTACGCGCCGCGGATAGGGCGGTTCTTCGGGCGGGGACAGCGTCAGTCCGGACGCGCCGGGCAGCCAGGGGTACAACGCCTACGCCTATGCCGCCAACAACCCGGCGCGGTGGGCCGACCCCTTCGGGTCGATTGTCTGGACCCGCAGAACCGCATCGCCAGCGTTAATGCCATTGAATCATGCCGCGCCGGTCCGCTCTACTCACGCTCTGGGCTGACCGCCACCGTCGCCCCTCCGCCTTCGAGCGGCTCCCATGACCCGTCCGGGCGACGGGGGAGCGGCCGGTTCCGCGGGGTGAAGCAGATTTGGATCCTGACCCGGCGGGTCGTCGCCGCCGACGCGGGCGGGATTCTTAAACGGCCAGGTTGCTGACGGCGGCGATGGCGAGCCAGCCCAGGATGGGGAGCCAGGCGAGGCGCGAGGATCGGGCGTGGAGACGGAGGAGGAGGACGGTCGCGATCGGCCAGGTGATGACCAGCGTGCCCAGCAGCATGGCGAAACCGCCGACGTCGTCGCCATCGGAGCGGGCCACGAGATAGTCCATGTAGAGCCAGCCGAGGGCCATCAGGCCGATCCACAGGTGGAGGGCGACCGCCACGCCGCGGGAGAGCGCGGGGACCTTCTCGCCCGGTGTCCCGGCCGATCCCGGCCGGCGGGAGCTACGGAGCGCGTCGTCCGGGTGTCGATCCACGTGGTCCTCCAGGTTCAGACGCGACCCGGTGCGGCTCGCCGGGAGATGCCGGCGGGGCGCGTGATAGGCGGGCCAGGTGGTGCGCGGCATCGCGCCGGTCCGGTCGGGTCCTGCCCGGCTCGGGGGCACTCGCCTAGACTCTAGGCGCACCGGCGGGGTGGCGCAAGGCAAGAAGGGAGCCGACGCATGATGACGAGCCGAGACCTCGCCCCCGGTGCTCCGGGGAACAGGACGGAGCGGGGCGGAGATGGACCAACCGGAGATGGGGCGCGGGAGAGCGTCGTGGCACGGGACGACCACGGCTGCTTCGGGTGTGGGGCGTTGAACCCGCACGGCCTGCACCTGCGCTTCAGGATCACCCCGGAGGGAATCGAGGCGCCATTTACGCCGCTGGTGACCCATGAGGGGTACACCGGGATGGTCCACGGCGGGATCGTCTCGACGCTGCTCGACGAGGTGATGGCCTGGTCGCTCTACCGGCTCGACATCTGGGCGGTGACGGCGAAGATGGCCGTCTCGTTCCGGCGGCCGGTCCGGGTTGGGGAGCCGTGCCTGGCCGAGGGGTGGTTGGCGCGGGACCGGGGTCGCCTGATCGAGACGGCAGCCCGGCTGGTCCGCGTCGAGGACGGCACCGTCCTGGCGACGGCGACGGGCACCTTCGCCCGAGTCCCGGCCGCCCGGGCCCAAGCCTGGCGAGAACAATACGTCGCCCCGGGCCGACCGATCCCCGAAACGTCGTGAGCGGCGGCCCGCGTTCTCTGGGGAGGACGGTTCATATCCTCGCGGCGCCATGAGGCGCGGCTAGGCGCGGGCTCGCTTGGCGGCGGCGATGTAGACCTGGAGCAGGCGGAGGAGCCGTTGGATCGACCGTTCGTCGAGGAGGAAGAGGGCCAGTTCGGCCTCGGCGTCGTTGAAGTCGAGGTGGTCTGTCTGGTCCGCGCCATCACCATCGGGGCCGTCGATCGCGGCGAACCAGACCGAGGCGTGGAGATCGGCCTGGCGGAGGAGGCGCAGCAGGTGGGTCGCCGCGTCGCGACGCGCGGCGTCCCGGTCGGTGCCGGGTGGCAGCGTGGCCAAATCGCCTTCCGGGTCCGTCTCCCCGGGGGTGCCCGCCAGGGCCCCGAAGGTGGCGGGCGAGGTGGCGAGGATGAAGGCGTGCCCGCCGTCCTGGGCATGGGCGAGGATGCGCGGTCCGGGAGTGTCGTCCTCGGTCGCCCGGGTGATCGTCTCCAGGTCGCGCTCGAAGTCGCCGGGCGGTGTGGCCGAGGGGTCCACCGTCGCGAGGTCGTAGGCATAGACCACGAAGGCGGCTGGTCCGGTGGCGGTCTCGACCCGGGTCGCGTACACGGTCCGGCCCGGCGTGGTGGAGATGGTCGCCAGGTCAGCCGTGACGTCGGTGCCCGGGGGCAGGCCCAACGCCTGGGTCAGGAACGCCGCCGCCCGGACGGTCGCGGTGAACTCCGTGTCGGTCATGGTCGGCTGCCCCGGCGGGCCGCACGGCAACCGAGTGCCGTCCAGTCCCGATGTCGCGATCGTGTCAGGAGTGAGTTCAGGCCCCATTCGGGACGGTCGCTCGTGATGCGGCGTGATGCGACTGCCCGTGCGGTGAATCACGACGACTCGCGACGCGGCCGCGCCAACGATCGGCGAAGCTTAACCGGATGCGGGTGCGGCGTCCTGCCGGGCGTATTCTAGGTCGGCCGGCACGGTGCCGCTCGGGCGGTGTGGCGGGCGACGGGCAAGGGGCGAACGGGGATGAGCGAGGCGAGCGACATCGACGCCGGGACGCGGGGAAGGCTGGTCGGGGCGGCACGGGAGGCGGCGGGGCGGGCCTACGTGCCCTACTCGAACTTCCCGGTCGGTGCGGCGGTGCTGACAGACGACGGGTCGGTGGTGACAGGGTGCAATGTCGAGAACGCCAGCTACGGCCTGACCTGCTGCGCCGAGCGGGTGGCGGCCTTCACGGCGGCGGCGGCCGGGCACCGGACCTTTCGCGCCGTGGCGGTGACGGCCCCCGCCGCCACCCGAGCTTCGCCCTGCGGGGCATGTCGTCAGGTCTTGCGGGAGTTCGTGCCGGCGGGCGGGATGCTGGTCCTGCTCGACGGGGTGGACGGGGTCGAGGAGACGGACCTGGCGACCTTGCTGCCCGATTCGTTCGGACCGGAGGATCTGGGGGGATAGGGGGCCGGGCGTGGTATCTTTCTGCGTTCGACCGCCTGCCGGGTTTCGTCCCCGGGGGCCGTGTCATCATCCCGGTAACCGATGTCCCGCGACGTCCGACGTCCCGCGACCGCACGAGGTGTCCAGATGCCAGTAGGTACCGTCAAAGTCTTCTCGCCCCGCCGTGGCAGCGGGTTCATCGTCCCGGACAGCGGGGGCGATCGCGTCTACGTCCACAAGAGCGGTATCTCCGCCGAGGGTGACACCCCAGGCATGCGGTTGGAGGCTGGCCAGCGGGTCGAGTTCTCGATCGGCCAGCGCCCGAAAGGCCCGGCGGCCGTGAATGTCCGCCCCGCCCCCGCCGGTTCGCTGTCCCCGCGCGACGCCGCAGCGCTGGCCGCGCGGGAGAGCGCGGCTGCCGGTGAGGGTGGCGAATCGTCCTCGACCGGCGCGTAGACTCGCCCGAGCGACCCGCCCCGGGATCACCTCCGAGACCCCTGACCCCACCGGCCCATCGACCGGAGGCGACGTGGCGTGTCCGGCGGGCCGGAGGCTCCCAGCCACCGGCGTTGGGCCCGGCGCGTCCCCGGAGACGACAGGTCCACGGCAGGTCCGCGTCGGGTAGATGAACACCGGGACCGCGACGTGACCGGTGCCGGGTAACCGTCGTCCTGGACACCCCGCGTCGAAACCTGGTGCGGCCGTGCCGTCCTGACAGTGCGGGGTCGCTGTCGGTTCGTCCCACGTATTCCCCGCGTCTGTATCCCTAGAGGAGGCAACCCGATGCCGCGTCCGAAACGGTCCGAGACCGAGGGGTTCCTGACGATCACCACGGTCGCCCGGCGCCTGGGCGTCCAGCCGCAGATGTTGCGGTCTCGGATCGGGTCGGGAGCGTTGCCCCCGGCGACCAACGAAACGCCCTCCCGGGTGATGCTCTTCGACGAGGCCTGGGTCGAAGCGGCCCGGCAGGCCCTGACCGACGGGGCCCCCGTCCGGCGACGACGGGCCGCGTCGAGGGTCCCGAGCCCGGCGTCGTTCCTCGGCTATCCGCTGGGCACCGCCGGCAAGGTGCCCGGGTGGGGCGAGATCGTGGCCTACTTCGAGGCGCTGGCGGCGGCCTCCGACCGGGTCACGGTCGAGGCCCTCGGATCGTCCACCCAAGGGCGGCCGATGATCGCCGTCGCGGTCTCGGCAGCGGAGAACTTGACCGGTCCGGCCCGGGAGCGCAACCGGGAGCTGCTCGGACGGCTCTGGGACCCGCGCGATCGGGCCGAGACCGAGTTGGCCGAGGCCATTGCCCGGGCCCGCAGCGTGGCGGTGATCCTGGCGACCCAGCACGCCAACGAGATCGGCGCGGCGCTGATGACGATGGAGCTGGCCCACCTGCTGGCGACGGGAGACGACCCGGAGACGCGGGAGGTCCTCTCCCGGACCATCACGCTATTGATCCCGAGCGGTAATCCGGATGGGATCGACATCTACGGGGAATGGTACGGCCGGTGGCTCGGCACAGAGTACGAGGGGTGCGACCTGCCCTGGCTCTATCACCCGTATGTCGGGCACGACAACAACCGTGATTGGTTCATGCTGACGCAGGTCGAGAACCAGCACTTCGCCGCGATGCACAACCGCGAACATCCCCAACTGGTGTTCGACATGCACCAGATGGGGCGGGACGGGGCCCGGTTCATGGTCCCGCCGTTCATCGACCCGCTGGATCCGAACCAGGACCCGGTGATCCAGCAGGGATTCGCCGCGATCGGCAC
>JACCVE010000225.1 GCA_013698285.1 Chloroflexia bacterium
CGCCGGGATTGAATCGCTCGAAGATGCGGACCCACGCCTCGTCGCGGGCGTCCCGGTCGGCGCCATCGGGGTCCGTGTAGACCCAGTGCTGGAAGGCATCGACGACCGCGATCCAGGGCATGGTCACCATGATGCCCTCAAGCTGGGTGACGCGCGCCCGGGCCAGGTCGGCGGTCGCGTAGGGTCCCCCCTCGTCCTGACCCAGGTATGGTGCCGCGAGCAGTTCCATGGCCATCGAGCCCACCTCGCCCATCTCGGAGCCCGGGAAGCGATGAAACGCGAAGGGGAGGTGGAAGCTCTCGAAAGAATGGAACGCGTGTCCCGCCTCGTGGAGCATGGTCTCGACGTCGCCCGTGGTGCCGGCCGCGTTCATGAAGATGAATGGACGCTGCCGCACCGGGAGGTCGGTGCAATAGCCGCCGGGAGCCTTCCCGGCCCTGCTGTCCAGGTCGAGGAGCGATTCGTCGCGCATGGTGCGGAAGTAGCCGCCGAGGACAGGATCGACCCGGTCGAAGACCGGGACCAAGCGGTCGATCAAGTCCTGACCACCGGTGAAAGGCCGCAGCGCGGGACGGCCACGCGGGTCGGGCTCGACATCCCAGGGGCGCATGGTCTCGACCCCGAGCAGTTCGCGGCGACTGGCTAACCGCCGTGCGGCGGCGGGAACGACGTGCCGCTCCATGGCGGCGTGGAACGCCTCGCACTCGGCCGGGCCATAGTCGAAGCGGTCGAACTCCCGGAAGGCGTAATCCCGGTAGTTCTCGAGACCGGCGTTGCGGGCGATCTCCTGTCGCAGGGCGATCTGCCGGTCGAAGATCGTCGCGATCTCGTCCCGGGCGCGGACGTACGGTTCGCCGACCAGGCGAAATGCCCGCTCGCGGACCTCGCGATCCGGTTCTTCGAGGAACGGCAACAGACGGGGGAGCGGGAGCTCCTCCCCGTCCCAGGTCGCGGTCATGCCGCCGGTGAGCTTCTGGTACTCGGAGCCGAGTTCTTCGAGCTGGCCCTTGATGGCGACGTTCTCGGCCCGGAACAAGTCGCGTTGGTTGCGAAAGCTCCTCAGGGTGACTTGGAGGTCATCGCGGTCAGGGTCGATGTCGAGGAGCCGGCCGCTGAGCCGGACTCGCTGCTCCTCGACCTTGGGCCAGATATCCGTCGCGAAGCGGAGGTAGGCCTCCTCGGCCGCGGTGTCGGTCGTATCGACCGAGTTGGCGATCGAGACGAGCGTCATCGCCTCCGAGATCGCGTCCTCCAAGTCCGACCATTCGGTCACCCAGGCATCGACACGGTCCCGGTCGAGCGGCGCCCCGGCCAAGGCGTCGAAGAGGGGCCGGATCTGGTCCCAGGTCGCGTCCCGGAACCGCTCCGGCGAAACGCGTTCGGTCGTTATCACAGCGTCTACCCTCCCATGGACCAATCAGGTTGCACGCGCCGCACCGGCGATCCGGTGTGGTGGCGACGATGGCGGCCGTGGCGAGATGGCCCCCCGCATCGCCGTATGGCGGTTTCGCTTCCCCACCGTATCGCATGCGAGCGGTCCATGTCATCCTTGACCAGTATCGTGCTCGTGGGCTCCATGGGTCCGAACGTGCGACCTCATCGACGACGGTCCTCACGTCATCGAACGCGGTCGCTCACCACCGGCGGTCCGCGAACCGGATGTGACGAGACCTCAAGAACGGTACGGACGAAGGAGAGACCATGCGAACGATTCGACGTGCGGCGATGACGATCACTGCCGCATTGGTCATGGGTGTGACGTTGTTCGGACCGGTGTCCGCCGAGACACCCCGTCCGGGTTGTGGCTATGGTGATGACAACCATTCGCACCAGGCCGCACCGGGACTCGACCCACTCGACCTCCGTCCGGGATCCGGCTCAGGCGACACGAATCGTCAACACACCGCGCCTCCGGGCCAGGCCCCGGACGGGGGCGGCGTCGCCGGAGACCCGATGCGCGGCTGCAAGGCGGAACCAGCCGGACAGGAATAGCAAACCCGGCGGTCACCCGCATTTCCAGCGATCGGTGCGGGTCCTCCGGGTGACGCGGCGATCCGCTCGGATCTCGGTCTTCACGCGTGCGTCCGGGCGGGATCGATGATCGTTCACCAACGGACAACGCCCGGAGCTTTGTCGAGCACCGGGCGTTGTGGTCAGTTTCGCTGTAGCGACGATTCGGTGATAACGTGGCCATCCTCACCGGCGGGCTCCTCAGCCACTCGTCCTACGCTGGCGGGGGAAGGACCTGAACGTCACCGATACCGCCGACCACCGCGTCCCCATTTGGGTTGGCGAACGAGAATTTCACGTAGCGGGCGGAAAGACCGGCGAACGTCTCCTGCCATTCTCCGGCCGGAGCGTTCTCCCGGGTCGCCACGGTTTGCCAGTTCAGCCCATCGGCGGACACTTGGACCTCGAACTGGTCGGCATAGCCTGTCTCACTGAACACCCAGCGGACCTGCCCGACCGGCACCCCTGCCCCGAGGTCGAGGATGAGGTTCGAACGGTCATCGGTGGCCCCGGAGGGATCAGGTACGCCGGACGCCTCGGAGGAGATGGAATCCGCGAACCACCCCGTGGTCGGGTCGCCATCGACGGCGAACCAGACGGTCTGGTCACCCGAATCGTCGGTGACCGACGCCACCGCGTACGGGCTCGGTGCCGGCACGGTCGCCGGCGCCTCGGTCGCGGGTACCTCGGTCGCCACCGGCGCGAGGGTCTCGGTGGGTTGGGGCGGGAGAGCCGTGGCCGTCGCCGTCGGTGGAACCGCCGTCGAGGTGGGTAGTGCAGCGGTCGGCAGCACGATGGTCGGCAGCACGGCGGTCGGCGGCAGCCGCCGGGCCGTCCGGCCCCCGGTCGCCGTGCCGGTCTCCACCGACGTGCCACGGATCGTCCGCGACCCCGGGGTAGCGGTCGGCAGACTGGACGTCGGGACCGGCGTCACGCCCGGGGGCGGCGCGGTCGCGGTCGCTACACCGCCGCGGACGACCCGGCCGGACGGGGTCGCCGTCGGCACGCTCGATGTCGGTGGAGGGGTCACACCCGGGGGAGGCAGCGTCGCGGTCGGGGTGGCCCGGGGAGTGGACGTCGCGGTGCCTCCCCGGACGATCCTGCCCGAGGGTGTGGCGGTGGGGGGCGCCGTGGTCGGAGAGTCCGCGGTCGCGGTGGCGGTCGCGGGCGGGGTGCTCACCCCGACCTGGAGGACCGGTTCCCCGATACCGTCCGGGTCACCGGTGATGCCGGCGGACGACCCTTGGGACACAGACTGCCCCAGGACGAAGTTTCGGACGGCGCTGGGACTCGCTCCCGGGTTCGTGGCCCGGTAGAGGGCAGCGGCGCCGGCGACGTGCGGACTGGCCATGCTGGTGCCGGACCGGAACGCCGTGCCGCCACCGATGGCCGCGGACCGGATGCACGTCCCCGGCGCGACGATATCGACATCGCCACCGAAGTTACTGTAGCTCGCGAAGCGGTCGTCACCCGCGGCATTGCTGGTCGAGCAATTGGCGGCGGCACCACCGCCCGGGGCACCGTTGTAATCATTGAAGGCCGAGACGGTGATGACCTCGGCGAAGGTCGCCGGGACAGTGGTGGAGGCATCGCGGCCGAAGTTACCGGCCGCG
>JACCVE010000364.1 GCA_013698285.1 Chloroflexia bacterium
CGCGTCCCGGGCAGCGAGAACTGTCGCGGCACGGGGGTTGCGCCCCGTTCCCCGAACGCGACACGGCATGGGCGACACGGTCCCGGCAGGCGTGTGCGGCGACGGGAGAGACGCGGCCGATGAACGACCACGACATCAAGGGCATCAGGGTCATCAGCGTGGCCGACGCCCACCAACTCGGCACGTTGGAGCGCGCCTTCCTCGACCCCGCCGAGCGCAAGGTCGTCGGCTTTGGCTACCACGCCTCCGGCGGCTTCCTCAAGCCAGAATCGAACCCGCTGATCGACACGACCGACATCCAGTCGTTCAGCCAGGATGTCCTGACCCTGGCGAACGAGGCAATGGTCCGCGGAGAGAAGACCGCGGCCCGCTACGCCGACCTGGTCGACCTGAGCCGCCTCCACGGCGAGAAGGTCGTCACCGAGGACGGACGCTCCCTCGGCGCGATCCACGCCGTCGAGTTCGACGAGCACAATTACAAGCTGACGGGCGTCGAGGTCAGCGCCGGCCACTTCGAGAAGAACACGGTCATCGCCGCCGACGACATCGTCACCATCGGCAGCGATGTGACCGTGGTCCGCAATTCCGTCGCCGAGCGGGCGCACGCCCCGGTCCCCGACGCCCCGGCCGTCCCCTTCGACGGCAGCGACCAGACCAGCCAGGCGACCCCCTTCCGGGAGCAGACGATCGAGATCCCCATCTCCGGCGAACACCTCGACCTGCGCCGCCAGATCGAGCGGAACGAAGACGTGGCGATCACGAAGGAAGCCGTCGAGCGCGACCAGACAATCACCGAGACCGTCCAGCACGAGGAAGTCCGGGTCGAACCGACGATGAACGAGGACGCTGTGGCCGAAGAGGCCCGCGAGAGCACGAAGCGGACGCCGTAGGCGAGGCGACGACCATCATCGTAACGGGGACATCATACGGACTCTCGACACATGCTCGGTGGTCGTACCCGTGCAACCGGATCGCCCACGGCCCACCCCGGGATGGGGGAACCCGGGTTCGTGGTTGGTCCCCGGTCGCCTGGGCACCAACCGCTCACGGTCGGCCCGTTTTCCTGTCCGGTGCCTAGCGCGAACCGGTGTCTGATCGGACCACGAGCGGTAACCGAAGTGCCCGTAGGGCTGGCACCAAACATGGTAGGGGCGCCGCAAGCAGCGCCCCTACCCTAACGTACGTTACGATAGGGAACGTGCGTACCTGAGAAGGGCGCAGCAAGCAGCACCCCTACCAATGTGTTGACCGTCTTCACGGGCAATGGTTACCGATCATTCGTCCGGATTGGATTTGTCATCGGGTCGTGGTCGTGACGGTGGCAGCGAGTTCATCCCGCGCCACTTCCCCGGAGAAATACGGTCCTTCGCCCTCGAGTCCATCTGCGGCCATCGAATCCCAAATGGCCGCCTCTGTCTGGTACTCGTCCCAAGCGTCGGGGTCCGCCCGCAACCGGGCAAAGCCCTCGTGCATCGCCGTCCAGAATGTCTCCCACTGATACCGGTCAACGGCTTCTTCGATGATTTGGCCGATCGGTCGCTGCTCGGCGGCGGACAACGCCCGGAGAGTCGCGTGCAATCCTGGCCCGACTCGTACCGTGGCCATACCGCCTCTCCTTCCTCGCCAGGCCCGGCTCACCGGACACGAGCGGTTCCGCTTTCCCAAGAACGCGGGTACACGGGCCAGTCGACGTCCCGGCAGACAGCAGGGTAGGTGGATGGCGGACCTCATCGCGCCGAGTCTCGTTCCGCCCCCGTCGTGCTACACTGCGCCACCGTCCAACCGAGCGTGCCTGCCCTGCGGCGTCATGAGGCACTGTCCGAGACGGCCCGACCGGCCTCGACATCCCGAGGATCAGACCAAAGGAGTGACCCATGCGGCAGTCGTCGAAGAGCCCTGCGATCGGACGTGGCTCCGGCGAAGGTCTGTCGCGATGCGGTCTCCAGGCCTGGCATCCTGGCGCGCAACGCCTCCGCTAAGACCGGCCTGACCGGACGACGACCGTTGCGGGCCCGTGCCGTCCGGATCGGCAGTGACGAGGCGGACACCACGCGATCGTCCGCGCCGTCGCCCGGGTGAGGACTGGCATGGCTGCCACCGAGGTGGCCATCCCCGCTCCCCGCACCGGACCCCCACCATCCCGATCGCAGTCCCTCCCGGCCTCCCAGCTCCATCGCCCTGGGTCGTGACCCCGTGCGCCTGGCGCCCTTGGGATGGCCGTCCCCGGGCGCCGAGCGCGTCCGGCCCGTGACCCGTCGCCCGGCGCGCCCGACGCCCTCGGCGATGTGGCGCGACACGTGATGGTCTTTGCGATCGATCGTCCCGGCGCTCCCGTCGGGACGAGGGGGTTCCCATGCACGCCCTCCGGGCACTGAACCGGTACTGGCGATTGTTGGCCCGATATCTCCGGCCCGAGTGGCCCCGGATGGCCCTGCTCGGGGTGATCCTCTGCGGCACCATCGGCATCCAAGTGGCCACTCCCCTGGTGGCGAGCCGCTTCGTCGACCGGGCCGTCGCCGGTGGCGCCATGCGGGGCCTCGTCTTCCTGGCCCTGGTCACCATGGCGATGGCCCTGCTCGGGCAGGTCCTGGCCGTCGTCGAGACGTATGTGGCCGAAACGGTGAGCTGGGTGGCGACGAATACGCTGCGCGCCGACCTGGTCGCCCACCTCCTGCGGCTTGACGCCACGTTCCACACGGCCCACACGCCGGGCGAGCTGATCGAACGAGTGGACGGCGACGTGGCCACGCTGGCCCGCTTCTTCTCACGCTTCGTGATCTACGTCCTCGGCAACGGCCTCCTGATGGTGGGGGTCCTCGCGCTGCTCTTCCGCGTGGACTGGCGCGTGGGCCTGGGCCTGGGTGCCTTCATCGCCATCGCCCTGGCCACCATGCTCCGCATCCGCGCCCTGGCGACCCCCGCCTGGGCCGCGGAGCGCCAGGCGAGCGCGGATTTCTATGGCTTCCTCGGCGAGTACCTGGCCGGCCTGGAAGACATCCGGTCCAGCGGGGCCGGCGCCTTCGTGCTGCGCCGCTGCGCCGAGGTGATGCGGTCGTGGCTGGCTGCCACCCGCGAGGCGCAGATGCGGGGATACGCCTTGGTCGCCAGCAGCCAGGGGCTATTCGCCCTCGGCACCACCGCCGCCTTCGCCGTCAGCGCCATGCTGTACCGGGACGGCACGCTGACCCTCGGCACTGTCTACCTCGTCTTCCGGTACACCGAGATGCTGCGCCAGCCGACCGAGCAGATCCGGAACGAGGTCCAAGACCTCCAGCAGGCGGACGCCAGCATGGGTCGCATCGAGACCCTCCTCGGGATGGCGCCGCGCCTGGTCGACGGCCCCGGCCTGGCCCTGCCACCGGGGCCTCTGGCGGTCGAGCTGGACGGCGTCTCGTTCGGCTACGCCGAGGACGCCCCGGTCCTGCGCGACGTCAGCGTGGGCCTAGCACCGGGCCGCGTGCTCGGGGTGGTGGGCCGCACCGGCAGCGGCAAGACGACCCTGACGCGGCTGCTGGCCCGCTTCTACGACCCATCGGCGGGCGTGGTCCGCCTGGGAGGCGTGGACACGCGGACGGTCCGCCTGGCGGCGGTGCGAGCGCGCGTCGGCCTCGTCAGCCAGGAGGTCCACCTCTTCGACGCCACCGTGCGCGACAACCTGACCATCTTCGACGACGGCGTGCCGGATGACCGGATCAGGGAGGTGCTGGACACGCTCGGCCTGGCCGGTTGGCTGGACGAACTGCCGCGCGGGCTGGACACCCCGCTGGGCACCGGCGGCGCCGGGCTCTCCGCTGGCCAGGCCCAAGTGCTGGCCTGCGCCCGCATCTTCCTGCGCGATCCCGACGTGGTGATCCTGGACGAGGCGTCCTCCCGGCTCGACCCCGCGACCGAGCGGCTGGTGCACGGGGCATTGGGGCGGCTGCTCGCTGGCCGGACCGGCGTCATCGTCGCCCACCGGCTGGCCACCGTCGCCTATGCCGACGACATCCTCGTCCTGGAGGACGGCCGGGTGCGGGAGTACGGGCCGCGGCTGGCGCTCGCCGCCGACCCCACGTCGCGCTTCGCCGGGTTGCTGCGCATCGGCACCGAGGAGGTCCCCGCGTGACGACCCTCCCGACCTGGCGATACCTGCTGGGGATGGCCCGCTACGCCCCCCGGCTCTACCTGCTCCATGGGGCCCTGTGGAGCGTCATGAACCTGTCGTTTCTCCTGCCGGGGCTGATCGCCCGGACCTTCTTCGATACCCTCACCGGGCAAGCCCACCCCCCCGCCGGGACGACGGGGCTGATCGTGCTGCTGGCGGTCATCGCCGTCGGCCGCGCGGCACTGTGGCTCATCGCCGGCTCCGTCGAGATCATCTTCCGGTTCACGATGAGCGGGATGGTGCGCCGCAACCTGCTGCGACACGTCCTGGACCAACCCGGCGCCCGTGCCTTGCCTCACTCTACGGGTGACGCCATCAGCAGGTTTCGCGACGATGCCTACCAGGCCGAAGACGCCATGGACTGGTCGGACGAGATCGTGGGGCAGGGCCTGTTCGCCGTGGTCGCGGCCCTCGTGCTCCTGCGGATCGACGCCCGGATGACCCTGGTCGCCATCCTGCCGCTGGTGCTCGTGACGCTGGCCGCGCGGTGGGCCAGTACCACGCTGGCCCGCCACCGCGCCACCAGTAGCCAGGCGACCAGCCAGGTCACCGGCGCCATCGGCGATATCCTCGCCGCGGTCCAGACGGTGCAGGCCGCCGGCGCCGAAGAGCGGACCGTGACCCACTTCCGGCGGCTGAACGACCAGCGCCGCGCGGCGATGCTGGCCGATCGCCTGGTCGCCAGCGGCCTCGACGCCATCACGACCAACGCGGTGAGCCTGGGCACGGGGCTCGTCATGCTGATGGCCGCCGGGGGCCTGGGCGACGGGGGGTTGTCGGTGGGGGACTTCGTCCTGTTCGTCGCCTACCTGGGGTTCATCGCCGACTTCACCGCCGGGCTCGGTCAGTTCTTGGTCCACTATGGGCAAACCGGGGTCGCGTTCTCGCGCATGGGCGCCCTGCTGGGTACCGCCTCGCCCGCCGGGCTGGTGGCACCCACCCCCCTGCACCTGAAGGGACCCCTGCCCGACGTGCCGTCACCGGCGCGGGGCGAGCGCGACCGGTTGGTCCTCGTGGAGG
>JACCVE010000260.1 GCA_013698285.1 Chloroflexia bacterium
CCGCCTCCCGCACGAGCCGGATCGCGCGGCGACGTTCGAGGTCGGCCATCCTGGGTCCGATCTCGACCCGGGAGGTCTCGTCGTCGTGCAGGCCACTCCGGTACCAATACCGGTGGGCCGATTCCTCATCCCCCGTCAGCAGCAGGCTATTCAACCGGGTCACCAGTTCTTGGCGACGCTGGGCGGTCATTGGCCCCGAGAACTCTCTGGGTGCCGCCGCCCGGCCCCCGCCCCCGGGCCGTGGCTTCGCCGCCACCCGGCCCGCCTCGTCCGCCAACCGGCCCCACTCCTCCACGGTCGGCACCGCCGCGGGCGCGTTACGGCAGGCCTGGCGCAGTGCCTGTCCCAACGCCTCCACGGCGGGTTGCCCGAGGCCCCGCAGCAGCCCGAAGATCGTCGACCCCTCCGGGTTTGCCAGGTCGGCCGCGCTGAACAACAGCGCCCCCCCGACGGCGGTCGGCCCGTCTCCCCCCCGCTGCCGCAGGTCCGGCCGGATCGCCAGCGCCCTGAGGGCGACATAGATCACCAGAGACGCGAAGGCATCCCGATACCGGACGCTGACCCGGGGATCAAACCGGGGGTGGGCATACCCCGCCGTGCCCGGGGTCGTGATATCGAAGTCCGCCCCGGACCAGGCGCAGGTGTCATAGTCGACCAGGACGATGCGGCCGCCGCTCTCGATCAGGACGTTGTCGGCGGCCAGGTCACCGTGGGCGAACCCCGCCTCGTCCAGCCCTGCCACCAGGTCGCGCCAGGCATCGGCCAGCGCCGCCAGGTAGGGTCGGTCGTTGGCCCGGCAGGCACGGTCCGTCGCCGAGAGCAGGGTCGGCCCCATCACCCAGTCCATCGCCACCACCGGGTGGACGGACGACCGGAGGTCGGACCCAGCCAGCGACACGCCGTCCTCCACGTAGGCCAACGACCCGGCGAGTGGCAACCGTCGGTCCCGGCCGCCCCCCCGCGGCGCGGCCGCCGGCAGGGCCGCCAGGCCCCGGAAGCGATCCGCCTGGCGCTGGTCGAACGTATCACTCAGGGGACAGCGCAGCGCCAGCACCCGTCCCGAGGGCTGCCGGAGCTGGTAGACCACCGCGTCGTTGCCCACCACCCGCCACGGCTGGCCGGCGTCGGTCTGCGGCACGGTCCCGCCGCCTAGCCGGGCGATCGCCGGGACCGACCGGCTGGACCGGGCCAGGGCGGCGTCGAGTTGTTCGAGCGTTGGCATGGGGCAATGGTCCCGGATCGGTCGCATCCAGGGCGAGAGTTGCGCCGGAGCATTCCGTTCCGATGGTAGAGTGGTACGTGACGGCAGACATTCTAGTCGAACGGCGGGGCGATTGACGCGACGGTCACCGACAGGGCCTGACGGGCGGCAATCGACCTCGCGGGATACGGGTAAACGTGGCACAACGCCCCTCGATCACCGCGCCAACGGATAGGGATGAGCCGGTCGGCCGCCGTGGCCGGTCCCGTGGGCCACTCTCCGAAGCCGCCGCCCGGCCCCAGGTCTGGCCCCGCTCCGACGAGCCGACCGAGGAGTTTCCGACCGGCCTGATGCGACGCCTGCCTGGGCCGGACGGCACGACCGGCGCACCTTCCCCGGGCCTCGACCCGGCCGAGCTGGCCGACGACCTCAACGGCATGGCGGGCGTCCTCCAAGAAGTCGACCCCCGGGCGGCCGAGCGCCTCGGCGACCTGGCCCGATCGATCGAGACCGAGGAGGGCCGGGCCCGTTGGTCCGACGTGGACCTCCGCCGGGCCTTCAACACCGAGCGCCTCGCCAACGCCTTCGCCCTCCGCCGCGAGGGCGGATATGCCTCCGCCTCGATCGAGGTCGCCACCCGGGTCCGGGACATCATGATCCTGGTCCCCCTCCTGCTGACCTGGCTCGCCTTTTGGGAAGCCTCCAAGGCATACGAGTCTTTCGTCAGCGCCGACATCCAGAACCGGGTCGGCCTCCCCTTCATCTACGCCTGGCAGCGCGGCTTCGACGGCCACGGGTCGATCCTGGCCTCCTCCTTCTCGACCGTGGCCCTGATCGACGCCGCCCTGATCGCCACCATCATCCTGCTGACCTTCTATTCCCAGGGCCGCCGCGAGCAACGTGAGGACGACATCGCCCGCACCGCCAGCCGCTTCCAGACGGACCTCGACAATGTCCTCGGCACGGCCACCGTCGCCCTGGCCAGCGACCGCTCCAATCGCCCCGCCGTCCTGGCCCGGGGCATCGAGCGCCTGGCCGACCGGTTCGACCGGGGCAGCCGTGAGCTGCTCGACCAACTCCGCACTCAGCAGGATCGCATGGAGACCATCACCTCCCGCCGCGAGCAGGAGTTCGCCGACTTCGGCGTCTTCGCCAGCGGCATGCGGGCCGGGGCCGAGGAATCCCATCGCATGCTCCAGGAACTCCGCGGCGTCTCCCACGGCCTGACCACCGCCCTGGAGGACCTCACCAGCGAGGTCAGCGTGTCCGGTGACCAGGGGAGGACCTTGCTCTCCGCCGTCGGTAGCCTGGAGCACCTGGTCGGCACCAGCGTCCAGAGCGACCAGGCCGTGGCCCGCCAGTTGGCCGCCGCCGCCGATGGGCTCAGCGAGGCGGCCGACCGGGCCATGTCCGGCTCGGAGGCCGCCGCCCAGGCGGGCCGGGTCGCCAGCGAGGCCGTTCGCGGCATCGCCGAGCTGACCGCCGACCTGACCCGTGGCCAGGCCCGGGTCGAGCTGGTCATCGCCGACGGGGTCGAGGCGAACTCGCGCCTCGCCGACGCCCTCCGGGGCAGCACCGGCGGCGTCGCCACCAGCACTGAGCTGCTGACCGACATCGGGGCTGGGCTGGCCCAGCTCAACGTCGCCTTCGCCCACATCTCCGACCAGTCCGCGTCCCAGACCGGGGCCCTGACATCCCTGCTGCACGAGCAGCAGGAGGTGGCCGTGAACCTTGGTCAGGTCGCCCGCGACCTCAGCGCGGTCGGCATCGCCACCGCCCAGCGGCAGCGAGAGGTGAGCGAGGAACTCTCCGGCCTCCTCCACGAACTCAGCGACCTCACCACCCAGCTCTCCCGCACCGCCGGTGGCGACGGGCCCTCGGCCCGCGCCCATCGGACAAGCGGTGCCGAGCCAACATGGCCGTCCGCCCCACCGGAGACCCCATCCCGCCTCGACCCCGCGACCGAACGCCCGGCACTCTGGCCCCGCAACCAGCGCCGCCCCGGCACCGGCGGCACCGGGACCTAGCCAACGCCCCCCGACGCCTACCGTCTTCCGTGTTCCGTCTCCCCTGAGCGCCTCCCGGGAATGACATGATCCAGCGCCGTCGCCCGCAACGCTCCATGTACGAGATCGGGGGATGGGTCTTCGCCGACCTGCTCCTCGCCCTGGCCCTGATCTTCATGGTCAGCAGCAGCGGCTCTCCCCCGCCGACGCCCACCCCGACCGCGACGGCCGACCTCCTCGCCACCGCCGACGCCCAGTTCGCCGCCCTGACCGACACGTCGGCCGCCAACGCCGCGACCGCCACCGCGGCCGCC
>JACCVE010000296.1 GCA_013698285.1 Chloroflexia bacterium
CCCACCGGCCCGGTGGTACAAGGTCACCACGATTAGCTGCCGACCTAAGAGGCGGCCAGCGGCCAACGACAGAGGCGGTCGACGATGACCACGGACGCGCGGCCGAAAGAACTGACGTGGGTGAAGCGGGTCCGGGTGCCGGGGGTAGCCTCGTCGGACACGGTCCGGCGGCTCGCTCCGGTGCCGACCCCCCGGGAGCGCCTCGTCGCCGCCCTGGCCGACCGGCCCCGCACGGTGGCGCAGCTCGCGCAGGCGTTCGGCCTGTCGCAGCCGACCATGCTGGAGCAGGTCCGGCGGGCACTCCGCGACGGGTTGATCGCCGAGGTCGAGGTCGCCGAGGGGGAGAAGCGCTTCCCGGCCGAGCGCTACTACGCGACGGCGGTGCCCGTCGTCCGCCAGCCCGACCGCGACCTGCTGGAGACCGCCTGTCGCGGCCTGGCGGAGGATGTCGCGACGGCCCTGGCCAAGAACTGGGGCGATCTCCACGCGGCCTTCGAGCTGACCCACCTGGCTCGCGAGGGGTGGACGTTCGACGACCTCTGGCCCTACCTTCACGAGACCATGAGCCGACGGGTCCTGGAGCGGGTCGGAGGGGTCGAGGACGCTCGCCGGGCACCGCCCCATGGGTTAGCCTGGGTCGAGGACATGGTCGATGACATCGACGAGTTCGACATCTCTGCCAATGCGGGATCGCCGCACATCGAGGAGGCGATGGCATGAAGGTCGCTGTAGCGGGCAAGGGCGGTTCTGGCAAGACGACGATCGCGGGGACGCTGGCGCGTATCCTGGCCCAAGGTGAGCATTCGGTCCTGGCGATCGACGCCGACCCGAATCCGAACCTGGCGGTCAACCTTGGGATCGACGCCGAGACGGCGGCTCGGATCGAGTCGGTGCCGCTCTCGTTCACCCACCACGCCAAGGACGCCGACGGCAACTACTCGGTCGGGATGGACATCAGCCCGGAGGAGATCGTCAGCCGGTACGGGACACCCGCGCCGGACGGCGTGACGCTGCTGCTCGTCGGCCGCGTCGAGGCGCACCAGGCAGGAGCTGGCTGAAACTGCGCGGCCCATACCACCGTGCGTGGTATTCTCGAACACCTCCACAGCAGCGATACCTTGGTCACCGTCACCGATATGGAAGCGGGCCTCGAACATCTCAAGCGCGGAACGCTCGAACATGCCGAAACGCTCCTGATCGTCGTCGAGCCCTACTTCAAGTCGCTCGAGGCCGCGGGACGGATCGCCGAACTGGCGCGCGGCCTCGGCGTCCCCGGGCTCTATGCCGTGGCGAACAAGGTCCGCTCCGAGCGGGACGAGGCCGCCATCCGCGACTACTGCGCCGGGCACGACCTGCCGGTCGTGGCCGTCGTGCCATTCGACGACGACGTGGCCGAGGCCGAGCGCCTTGGTCAAGCCGTCCTGGACACCGCCCCGGCCGCGCTGGCGGTCGATCGGGTCCGGGCGCTGGCGGGCCGGCTGCTGGCGAACGACCTGCCGCAGCCGATGGGACGCGTCGCCGACTAGCCGTCGCGAGCCGAGGTGCGGGGCGAACCGCTCGGAGGACCAGGACCCATGGAATCGAGCTTGCTGCCGCAGTCTCCACTCGAACAGGAGCACATCGCCGCGGCGGTGGACGCCCCGGTCGACTTCATGACCGCGTCCGCCGAGCGCGAGTTGCTGCGGGTGCCGGGATCGGAGCGGGAGGGTGCCCTCCTCGGGCCGGTCAAGGTGGTCCACGCCTTCTGGCTGGCCGGGATGAGCTGCGACGGCTGCACGGTGGCCGTCACCGGCGCCAACTCCCCGAGCGTGGAAGACTTGCTCATCGGCCGGTTGCCGGGCGTGCCGCGGATGGTCCTCCATCATCCGGTGACCTCGGTCGAGCACGGCCATGCCTTCATCCGCAACTACGAGATGGCGGCCAACGGTGAGCTGAACGCGCCCTACGTGATCATCTTCGAGGGGTCCGTCCCGGACGAGTCGATCGCGGCGGAGACGGGCGGGTTCTGGTGCGCGATGGGGTCGGAGACGATTCCCAAGCCGATCCCGACCACCACCTGGCTGGACCGGATGGCACCCGGCGCGGCGGCCGTGATCGCGATCGGCACCTGCGCCACCTGGGGCGGCATCCCGGCCGCCTATGGCAACCCGACTGGCTCGATGAGCGTGATGGACTACCTGGGCAAGGACTACCTGAGCGCCCTGGGCTTGCCCGTCATCAACGTCCCCGGCTGCTCTCCCGTCGGCGACAACTTCACCGAGACCGTCGCCGCCACGCTGCTGTTCCTCAACGGGCTCGGTCCGCTGCCGGAGTTCGACGAGCTGGGGCGGCCCGCCTGGCTGTTCAACCAGACCGTCCACCAGCGCTGCGTCCGGGCCGGCTTCTATGAGGAGGGGACCTTCGCCGAGAAGTACGGCGCTCCGGAGTGCCTGGTCGAGATCGGCTGCTGGGGGCCGGTGGTGCAGTGCAACATCACCTCCCGGGGGGCGATCAACCACGTCGGCGGCTGTATGAACACGGGCGGCATCTGCATCGGCTGCACGATGCCCGGCTTCCCCGACCGCTTCGCCCCGTTCTACAAGCGCCCGCCGGGTACCATCGTCTCCTCGACGACCTCGCGCTCGGTCGGGTCGTTCATCAAACCGTTGCGAAGGATCACGATGGAGTTCAACAACCGCGAGGTGCTGTGGGACACGACGAAGAAGATCCCCAGCGGCTGGGGCCACGTGGCGGAACCGGGCCCGGTCAAGAAGGGGATCCACTTCTTCTACGAGAAGTGGCAGTTCCTGAACTCGGAGAAGCCCGGTCGCTCCCACGTGGCCGAGACCTCCCTCGACGACCTCGACGGGCACGGTGCGGCGAACGGGCACGGCGGGCCAAATGGACACCACGGGCCCGACGGACACCACGGGCTCATTGGACATGACGGAAACGACGAGCGTGAAGGGGTCGCGGTCGGGGCGGGCGTGAGCGCGCCGCCGGAGGATCGCTAGCGTGTCGGCGTCGCGTGACGGGAACGGACCGAGGGTGCCATGACCGAGCAGCAGTTCCTCCGCCGCTGGTACACCAGCCTCACCGCCGGGGTAGCGGTCGTCGTCGCCGTCGCCGGGTTGCTCCTGGCGATCATCGGCACGGCCCGGAGCATCCTGGGCCACGCCGGGCGGGCGATCGGGATCGCCGACCAGATCGTCACCAACACCCGCCCGATCTGGGACCTGGACACGACGAACGCCGTCGCGGCCCAACTGCTGGACGGGGCCAAGGCGATCGAGACGCACGCCACCGAGGTGGCCGACGCCCTCGACCCGGGTCCGGCGGCGGGTCACATCGGCGCGACGTAGCGCGAGCGGGAAGAGGAGAGCGGACCCATGCGTTTGGACGGGAGACCGGCGAGCCCGATGACCATCGCCCGGTACTGGCGGATCAGTCTCGGCATCGGCATGGTCGTCATCGGCGCGGTGGCCGTGCTGCTGAGCACGCTGGCGGGCATCGTGGCCCGGATCGAGACCGGGGCGGCGGAGATCTGGCGGGTGGGCAAGCTGATCGCCAACAACACCGTCCACGTACCGCTGCTGGTACGGACGAACCAAGTCGTCGCCGGCATCCTGCCAGCGGCCGACGGCATCGCCCGGGCCACCGCCCGCATCCAGCGCGCCGTCGCCGGCGAGACGCCGAAGTGAGGGACGACCGATGACCACCAGGCTCACCATCTTGTCGGCCCTCGAAGTGCTGGCGTTCGTCGGGGCACTGGTCGTGATGTTGGGGCGGATCGTCTCGGCCCTGGAGCGGATCGGCGGCTCACCGACCAGTTCGCTGGCCAAGGTCGGGTTCGGCGTCCGGGCGATCGAGAAGGAGACGAGCCACCTGGCGCCGCAGGTGACCCGGCTGAACGAGGGGTTGACCTCGCTCGGCGCTAAGCTGGGCGTCGTCGATGCGCACCTCGGCGCGGTCGCGGGAGCACTCGGCGGGACGCCGGCGGGGAAGAAGGGGGACGCATGAACCGGGTCGTCGGCGCCATCTGGTCCGGGATGCTGGTCGTCACCG
>JACCVE010000306.1 GCA_013698285.1 Chloroflexia bacterium
CCGTTATCCCGATGCCAAGCGCCGGGCCGCCCGCTACGCCCGGACCCGGGCCGGGCAACGCACGACCACCGTGCCGCCTCACCTGCTGCCCGGCGTCACCGGCCGCGGGCGCACCGTGAGCCGGGCCGCCCTGCGTTGGGTCCTGGTGGGCGGCACGCTGACCCTGCTCGGGCTGACGATCGCCACGGTGGCCTTCGTCATCTCCTCCGCCTCGGCCGTCCAGGGCACGATGATCGCCTATCGCAACGTCAACGAGGGGCTGCCGAGCGCCGCCGGGGTGGCCGTCGACAACTTCGAGACGACGCGCATCTTCGACCGCGACGGCGAACTGCTGCAGGAGGTCGACGACCCAAGCAACCCCTACGGCGGCTGGCGTACCTTCGTCAACATTGACCAGGTCTCTCAGGACCTCCTCGACGCCACGGTCGCCTCCGAGGACGCCACCTACTGGACCCACCACGGCGTCGAGCCCTTCGCCATCGCCCGGGGCGTCTTCATCAATAGCAGCGGCAGTGGGTCGTCCGGCGGCTCGACGATCACCCAGCAGCTCACCCGCGCCCTCTACCCGACCCAGATCGGCACCGAACTGTCCTACACCCGCAAGGCGCGCGAGGCGCTGGCGGCGGTCGAGTTGGAGCGCACCTACAGCAAGACCGACATCATGACCATGTACCTGAATCTGATCTTCTATGGCAACCGGTCCTACGGGATCGAGGCCGCCGCCCAGACCTACTTCGAGAAGCACGCCGCCGACCTGGACCTGGCCGAGTCCTCGATGCTGGCCGGCATCCCCCAGCTCCCGACGGCCAATAACCCGACGATCAACTTCGACAGCGCCAAGCGGCGCCAGGAATATGTCCTCTCCCAGATGGTCAAGCTCGGGTACATCACCCGGGCCGAGTCCCAGGCCGCCTACGACCAGCCGCTGATCTTCCGCGAGGGGCAGCGCACCGGTCTGATCTACGACTCTCCCCACTTCGTCAACTACGTCGGCGGCTACGTCCGCGAGACCCTCGGCGAGGAGGCCTTCTACCGGGGCGGCCTCCAGATCACGACCACGATCGACGCCGACCTCCAGGACCAGGCCGAGGAAATCGTCCGCCGCAACGTCGCCACGCTCGATGTCTACAACGCCCGCAACGCGTCGATGGTGGCGATGGTCCCGTGGAGCGGCGAGATCTTGGCGATGGTCGGCTCGGCCAACTTCGACGACGAGGCGATCGAGGGCCAGAACAACATCGCCGTCTCCCAGCAGCAGCCCGGTTCCTCCCTCAAACCGCTCGTTTACGCGGCGGCCTTTGAGAACGGATGGAACCCGAGCAGCGTGGTCCTGGACAGCACATTCCGGCGAGAGACCGCCGGCCAGGTCGACCCCGTCACCGGCGAGACGATCGAGTTCTACCAGCCCGAGAACTACTCCGGAAACTACTACGGTGCGGTGACGGTGCGGACCGCCCTCGCCAACTCGCTGAACATCCCGGCCGTCCGGGCCACCGAGGCGGTCGGGCCGGACGCGGTGCTGGACCTGGCCAAGCGGATGGGGATGCGCGACTCGTTCCAGCAGGACGCCTCCTACTACGGCCTCGCGATCGCCCTCGGCGGGGCCGAGGTCCAACTCCTGGAGTTGACCAACGCCTACGCCACCTTCGCCAACATGGGCGCCTACGTGCCCGCCAACCCGATCCGCAAGATCACCGACAGCCAGGGCAACGTCCTCTACGACATCGAGCGGGACGAGGACCGGCCCAATCCCCAGCGAGCCCTGAAGGCCGAGTATGCCTACCAGATCACCAGCATCCTGACCGACAACGAGTCGCGCGGGATGATCTTCGGCACCCAGAACCTCTTCGGCCAGACCCAGGACCGCCTCGGCCGCCCGACCGCCGCCAAGTCCGGCACGACGAACGATGTGCGCGACATCTGGACGATGGGTTACACGACCGACCTGGCCGTCGGCGTCTGGGTCGGGAACACCAACAACGACCCGCTCGAACCGATCGACGGCATCCAAGGCGCCGGGCCGATCTGGCGAGACATGATGGTCCTGATGCACGACGACCCGGAGTTCAGCCGGTTGCTCGACGGCCCCGAGGGCACCCCGCTGCCCGAGGACTTCGCCCGTCCCGAAGGGATCTACGAGGGCCAGGTCTGCGCCGTGAACGGCCACCAGGCGACGGGCGGCGCCCCGACCCGGACCGAATTGCTCGTCCGCGACGAGGGCCCCGCCCTGCGCTGTGACCAACTCTCGGCCTACGAGCGGAAGGAACTGGACGCGACGCTGCGCGACATCAACGAGAACTCACGCAAGTACGTCCGGGGCGCGGTCGACAGCATCCGCCGCTACGACAACGCGACCCGGGGCCAATACGGCGGCACGACCATCGAGCCCCGCGCGACCGAAGACGCGGAGGACGACACGGCCGACGACACGGCCGGGGAAGATGTCCAGATCCAGACCCGAGATGGCACCGAGGACGAGGGAGACTAGGTTCGGGCGGGGCATCCGGCCGCCCGCCCCGGGCGATGACATTCCACATCGAGATCGAGTCTGGCAGCGGCCCCGGTCCCCACGTCACTCGGGAGGTTAGCCCTCGGCTGGGGGCGGGGCGGCCGGGCGGCGGCCACGGACCGGCTTGCGGGTCGGCGCCGGCA
>JACCVE010000307.1 GCA_013698285.1 Chloroflexia bacterium
TATCGGGACTGGGTCATGCCTTCCTAATCATGCCCATCCCTGGTGACCCGATCCTGCTGACCGACCTCCGTCGCCACCGGCAAGACATCGTCGCCGTGGCTGACACGCGTGCTCATTCCGACCTCGACGCGGCGTTGCTCGACGCGATCGACGCGCTGGCGCTACCCGGTGGCCGGGTCGGCATCGCGGGCCTCGACCTACTACCCGCGACGCTCGACCGCCGGATGAGGGAGCGCTTCCCACGCCTGGATGTCCAGGATGCCGGCGACACCGTCGCCGCCTTGCGGCAGGTTAAAGAGCCACTGGAGTTGGACCTCCTGCGGGGCGCCGCCCGGTGCGCGGATGCGGGGCAGGCGGCGGCCCGGATGGCATTGGATCAACCGGGAGCCCGGGAACGCGACCTCGCCGCGGCCGGCATGGCGGCGGCCATCAGGGGCGGAGCGGATTTCATCCGGTATTTCCGGGTCCATTCCGGCCACTGGTCCGCCTCCGGATCCCGGTGGCCACCGGCGATGGATCGCGAGATCGGCGCGGGTGAATTGGTCGTCACCGACATCATCGGGGCCCATCACGGGTACCAGTTCGACGTGAACCGGACCTTCGGCACGCCGTGCCTCGCCGCCGCGTCGCGCGAGATCGCCGAGTTGGTCGAGGAGGCCACGTTGCGGGCCGTCGATGCCTGCCGGCCCGGTGACACAGTGGATGGGGTGGCGCGCGCGGCGTCGGCAGTCTTCACCGGGTCCCGCCACGCTGCCCACGCGGGAGCCTCGATGGGTCACGGCATCGGGTTGGAGACCGTCGAGCTCCCCTACGTCCGGGCCGGCGACCGCACGGTGTTGAGGCCTGGCATGGTGCTCTGCATCGAGCCGACGCTCTCGGTGCCGGGCCAAAGTGGGGCGGCGATCGAACAAATGGTTATCATTCGGGCCAATGGCGGACCCGAGATCATCACGCCGACCCCGACTCGCCTCTGGTGAGTCTGGGGTCCAGACACTCGCCGCCGGCCGGAGTCGGCTTCACCACGTCGGGCGAGACACACCGGCCCGGCCCCTGGAGGTTCTCGTGCAGCGGATCGTCGACGTCATCTTCCGCCGGGAGCGCAACGACCCGGCGATCCCGGTCTGCCCGTCCCACCGGGTCGAGATGCGGCTGCGGGGCAAGCAGGGCCAGCCCACCCGGTTTCAAGATCAGACCGAGGAGCAGTACACCCTGATCTACTTCTGCCCGGTCGATAAGTGCGACCAGAGTGCCGAGCGGAAACAGGTCCGGACCCAGATCCCGGTCCCGGGAGAGCCGCCCGAGCGGCCGCTCTTCGCCCGTCCCAACGACCGGACCTGATGCGTCCGGTCCCGGTGGACGGGCGGTCGCCCTACCCGGACCCGAGCCGTTCACCTTGGTACGCGCCGGCGTATCCCTGTCCGGCGGCCCGTTCGAGGCGGAAAAACACGAGTTGGAGGATCCGGGCATCCCGTTCCAATTCCAACCCCGCCGGATTCCCCACCACGAGGAGCGACGAGGACCGACCGTGATAGCCCGCGTCCCAGACGGCAGAATGGATGGCGGCCCCGCACCGCGCGACGCTCGACCGGGGCCGTCCCAGTGCCATCACGTCGAGCGGCAGCCAGACTGCCTCATTGAAGGTCACCAAGTAGGCACCGGGCACCAACCGGAACCACCCGCGCTCATCCGTGCTCTTGGCGCTCAGGCCGGGCAACACCCGGTCGGCATTCGACCGCCCGATGCGGCCCGGCCCGTCCAAGGCGTTGACCGATTCCAGCGTCAGGTCGAAGCCATTGGGCTGCACCTGCGCGTCGAGGTCGAGATACCCCGCCACCAGCGGCTCTGGGCCGGCACACCGTTCCCGAATCTGTTCGCCGCTCAGCGTCCCACCCATCCTCGTCGTTCCTCCACCAGTTTGGATCGGATGGTTCCCGTCCGACCGTGCAGGTCGTGGCACCTTCGCTCGCTCGACGCGCCGGGGAACGACGGCCGATGACTGACGATCGCCAGGAGGCAACCAGCGACCGCGCCTTCACCGTGCTGCGGTATCCGGACTTCCGCTGGTTCTGGATCGCCGAGTTCATCTCTGTCCTCGGCACCCGCATCCAGGCGGTCGCCATCATCTGGCAAGTGTACCGGCTGACCGAGAGCCCGCTGCAACTCGGGTTGCTCGGACTGTTCCGGTTCCTCCCCCTGCTCCTGTTCGGGATCATGGGTGGGGTCATCGCCGATGGCCGGGACCGGCGTCGTACCTTGCTGATCACGCAGGTCGTCCTCCTGCTGACATCGTGCGCCCTTGCCGCCATGACCATTTCGGGCGGCATCTCCCTGCCGGCCATCTATGCCATCACCTTCGTCTCGGCGGCGGTCGGGGCGGTCGCCCAGCCGACGCGGCAGGCCCTGATCCCCTCCCTGGTCCCCCGGGCGGCGCTCGCCAACGCGATGACGATGAACATCTTCGCCTTCAACGTCGCCAACGTCACCGGCCCAGCGGCCGGCGGCCTCCTCATCGCCGCCGCCGGTGTGTCCGCGGCGTACATGGTCGACGTCGTGTCGTTCTTCGCCGTGATCGCGGCCGTGCTCGTCATTCGCCCGAGCGCCACTCAGGTGCCGATGCGCCTCTCGGGAATAGCCGCCGCCGTCGAGGGGTTCCGGTTCCTCCGCGGGTCTCCGGTCTTGCTCGGGGTGATGAGCGTCGACTTCGTCGCCACCTTCTTCGGCGCCAGCACCGTGTTGATGCCCGTCTTTGCCGAAGACATCCTCGGGGAGGGTGCCGGGGCGACCGGTCTCCTGCTGGCCGCTCCGGCGGCTGGCGCGGTGGCGGGCAGCCTGGTGATGGGTCTGGTCCGCTCTCCCGATCGGCCCGGCCGGGGCATCCTCGTCTCCGTCCTGGCCTACGGGGCATGCATCACCGCCTTTGGCCTCTCGACATCCTTGCCGATGGCCATGCTGTTTCTGGCCGGGTCCGGCGCGGCCGACGCGGTCAGCATGGCCCTCCGCCACACGGTCCGGAACCTGATGACGCCGGACGCCCTGCGGGGGCGGATCGCCGCCGCCCATTCCACCTTCGCGATGGGTGGTCCCCAGCTCGGTGAGGTCGAGGCGGGTGCCGTGGCGGCGTTGGCCGGAGTCAGGGCCTCCATCGGCGCGGGGGGCGTCCTGACCATCCTCGCGACCTTGTTCATCGCCCGACGATTCCCCGCCATCGGCCGTGCCAGGATCGGCGACGCCGTGCCCCCCGATGACCCGACCGCACCGCGCGGCTCGGGCGTCTCACCCGCCGACCGGCTGGAACCTGTCCCGGGCGACTGAGGCGATCATCGCCGTCCCGGCTGGCACGACCGATTTCAGGACCATCGACTAAGATGCCGCATGGCACGGTCGGGCAGCATGGTCAGGATCTGGTCTCGATCGTTGCCCATCCTCGATGATCGCCGCGAGCCCGCGTACTCACCCCACGCTGAACGAGGAACGTTCGCCATCATGGACCACCAGACACGACTCGACGATACCGCGCCCCGCCTCTGTCTTGGCCTCATCTCCGGCACGTCGGCCGACGGCATCGACGCTGCCCTGGTCGCGATCACCGGCGGCGGCGCGGACGCCAGGGTGGATCTCATCGCCGCCAATTCGACGCCATATCCCGACGATGTCCGGGCCGAACTCCTCGCCCTCTACGATCAACCCGGGGACGCGATCGCCCGGCTCTGCTCCCTCAACTTCCTCGTCGGGGACCTGTTCGCGGACGCGGCCCTGGCGTTGTGCGCGGACGCCGGGATCGAACCGACCACGTTGCACGTCGTCGGCTCCCACGGCCAGACGGTCTGGCACCAACCCGTCCAAGAACCGCGTTGGCCACTCTCCCGCGCCTCAACGATCCAGGTCGGCGAATCGGCGATCATCGCGGAACGGCTCGGCGTGCCGGTGATCTCGGATTTCCGGGTCGCCGACATGGCAGCGGGGGGACAGGGTGCTCCCCTCGCCCCCTACTTCGACTGGGTCCTCTTGCGCCATCCGGAACTCCACCGGGCGGTCCAGAACATCGGCGGCATCGGCAACGTGACCGACCTGCCGGCCAGCGCCGAATTGGACGATGTCCGTGCCTTCGACACCGGCCCCGGCAACATCTTGATCGACGGCATGGTCACCTTGCTCACCGGCGGGCGGCTGACCTACGACCGCGACGGTGAACTCGCCGCCGCGGGTACGGTGGACGACGGTCTGCTCGTGAGACTGCTGGCCGATCCCTACCTCGCGATGGTGCCGCCCAAGACGACGGGACGCGAGTATTACGGCATCCCGATGTGCCGGGACATCCTGCGGGATGCCGGACTGGCCGGACTGTCGCTGGACTCCGGCCCGGACCGGACCAGGGACGTCATCGCGACCGTCACCGCGTTCACGGCGAGATCAATCGCCGGGGCCTACGAGCGCTGGCTGCCCGGGCTGGACGAGGTGATCGTGGGGGGAGGCGGCGCCCGCAATCCGACCTTGCTCCGCATGCTGGCGGACGCGGTCGCGCCCGTGCCGGTGACGACCCTGGAGAGACACGGGATCGACAGCGACGTGAAGGAAGCAATGTTCTTCGCGCTGATGGCGCACGACGCCCTGGCCGGGCGGGCGACCAACGTGCCGTCCGCGACCGGCGCCCGGCGGGCCGTGCCGCTCGGCAAAGTCACACTTGGCCAGACACGTTGACCACACCCCGCTGGCACGCATAGTGCTGCCCCGACACGAACAAGCGATCGTGCCCAGGACGATTGACGCACGAGACGCTCTCGGTAGGAGAATGTGACCATGACGCACCGATCGATCAGCCGTCGGGATGTCGTGAAGGGCGCGGGCGCGGGAGTTGCCACCGCCGTCCTTGGGATCACCCCAGCCCGGCATGCCGTGGCCCAAGACGCGACGCCCGCCGCCGCACCGACCGGGGAGCTGGTCATCGGTAAAGCGCAAGAGGCTGTCGGGTTCGACCCGGCCTTAGTTACCGCTGCCTCCAGTTTCCAGGCCATCGCACCGGTCTACGAGCAACTGGTGCGATTCG
>JACCVE010000316.1 GCA_013698285.1 Chloroflexia bacterium
GGCTCCGACCAGGTCCCCGCAGGCCTTGTCCCGGGGGAACGTCGCCCGGTCGCACAGCACGACCTCCCGGCCCCCCCGGGCGAGGGCGATCGCCGCCGCGCTCCCGGCCGGCCCGGCCCCTACGACAAGGACATCGACATCCGGCAGACGTCTCGTCACCCCGTCTTCACCTCTCTCTCCCCATCCCGATCGTCATGCCGCGCTTCCCCGGTAGCCTACACCCCCGGTGGGCTTCCCATCGCCGGTGATCGGGAGGGGATGTGCCGGGGCGGCAGACCGCGTCGGACCGAGTTGGCGTATCATGCGCCCGGGCTCTTGGAGGACACGTCCCCCGTGCCGGGCATCCGGTAACCCGAGAAAGGACGATCCCACCCGCCCATGGTCGAGGCATTCGAGGACTTGTCGCCGATCGTTCAGGTCCTCTTCGCTACCGGGTTCACCTGGGGCATGACGGCGCTCGGCGCGTCCCTCGTCTTTCTCTCCGGTACCCCGAGCCGGCGCGTGCTTGACGGGATGCTCGGCTTTGCCGCCGGCGTGATGATCGCCGCCAGCTATTTCTCGCTCCTCGCTCCCGCCATCACATTCGCCGAGGAGGAGGGCGGAGTTCCCTCCTGGGTCCCGGCCGTGGTCGGATTCCTGGCAGGCGGAATCTTCCTCCGTGGTCTCGACAGCGTCCTCCCCCACCTGCATCCCTCGCTCGGGACCCCGGACCCCATCGCCACCAAGGACCCGGAGGGACTGCCGACCACCTGGCGCCGCAGCGTCCTCCTCGTCTCCGCGATCACCCTCCACAACATCCCCGAGGGGCTGGCGGTAGGCGTCGCCTTCGGCGCCGTGGCCCAGGTCCTGCCGTCCGCGACCCTGGCCGCCGCGATCGCCCTGGCGATCGGGATCGGGATCCAAAACTTCCCCGAGGGAACCGCCGTTTCTCTCCCCCTCCGAGGTGCTGGACTCTCGAAAGGGAAGTGTTTCGCCTATGGCCAACTCTCGGCAGTGGTCGAACCGATCGCCGGGGTCGTCGGCGTGATCGCCGTCTCCGCCGCCCGGCCGGTCCTCCCCTATGCCCTGGCATTCGCCGCCGGGGCGATGATCTTCGTTGCCGTCGAGGAACTGATCCCGGAATCGCAGGAGGGCGGCCACGCCGACCTGGCGACGATGGCCCTGCTCCTCGGCTTCGCGGTGATGATGACCCTCGACGTCGCCCTCGGCTAGATGAGACCCCGCCCGGCCCCCGCCAGGCATCATGCCTCCGACCCCGGGAGACTCTCGATGACGACCCCCATCGCCGAGACCGTGACCATTGGCACCGCCGCCCCGGACTTCTCCCTGCCGGTCGGCCTCGGTCGCCACGTGACCCTCTCGGACCTGCGCGGGTCGATCGTGGTCCTCGTGTTCTATCCCGGCGACTGGAGCCCCGTCTGCGGCGACCAATGGGCCACCATGGCCCCGCGCCGCTCGGAGTTCGACGCCCTCGGCGCCACCTTGCTGGGCATCTCGGTCGATGGCATCTTCAGCCACGCCGCGTTCGCCGACGCCCGTGGGAACGGCTTCGACCTCCTCTCCGACTTCGAGCCGAAGGGCGCGGTCGCCCGCCAGTACGGGGTCTACCGCCCGGAGGGCTTCAACCGGCGCGCCCTCGTCGTCATCGACCGCGAAGGGATCGTCCGCTGGGTCCAGGTCATCGACCGCGACGGCGAGCCGGACCGCGACCCGGGCGCCGACGAAATCCTCGAAGCCGTGCGGGAGGTCGCCTCGTCCTGGTAAGACGAGTGTCGCGTTGGCAACGCGCACCGTGGTCCGACTGACCATTCGGCCAGTCAGCCCGGCCGGGACGGTCGAGTATCCTTGGGACATGAGCGTTGCCCCGGACTCACCCCTCGATCCGTCTCGCCCGCCGGGCCTCCTTCGCCCGCGGATCACGCGCCGCGCCCCCGCCGGGACTGCCCGGTGAGTCAGTCCGCCGGCCGCCCCGCCCCGCCGGGCGGCGGACCGGGATCGGT
>JACCVE010000335.1 GCA_013698285.1 Chloroflexia bacterium
TTTGGGGGTGAGGCGGGCGTACGCCGCCGCCCGGTCCCGACCGCCATGGCTCGGGTGTGGAAGCTGTCCCGGTCCCGGCGCGACCCGCGGATCTCGCGCCCGCGCAGTATACGCCCGCGCCGCGTCCTGGCCGCCGGCCGAACAGCCGGTCACGGGTCTCGCTCGACCCTCCAACGCGCGTGGTACCCCGGCCGGTTTCGCGCCGATCGTCATGGCCGCTCCGAGGCCCGCGGCCCTCGGAGCGGCCGCGGGCTCGGGGCAGGTGATCGGTGATTGACCGCGGCGTCAGGCCCCGGCGGCGAATTCCTCGGCGGTCAAGCCATAGACCAGCGTGTCGTGGTGGTCGCCATGGGAGAAGGTCATCCGGCGTAGGCGGCCCTCGACCTGGAACCCGAGCCGCTCGTGGAGCCGTTGGGAGGCCGTGTTCCAGCCATAGACATGGACGGTGACCTTCTGGTAGCGCAGTTCCTCGAAGTAGAACCGCAGGACGAGGCGGATTGCCTGGCTGGCGTAGCCGTGGCCGCGGTGGTCCTGGCCGATCGCCAGGCCGAAGCTGAAGGTGCCGTTGCGGGCGTCGCAGGTGTGGGTGTTGATGGTACCGGCGGCCGTGCCGTCGTGGCGCGCGATCACCCAGCGGAACCGGTCCCCCCGGTACTCGCGGGTGGCGGCCTCCTCGACCCACGTCCGGGTCGCCTCGGCCGAGCGGGGAAAATCGATCTGGTAGGAGGCGCGGCTGGTCTCGTCCTCCTGGTCCCAGGCCGCGAAGGCGGGCCAGTCATCGGCGACCACGGGCCGGAGCCGGATCGTCTCGCCCTCCCAGACACTGGCCGGGCCACCGGTGACTGACCGATCCAGGGACACCCCCGCCCCATCCCCGTCCATGGGTCGCGTCGCGTCGGGTCGCGTCATTCCGGTCGCGGTCATCGTGAGTCCGTTCGTGTGAGGGGTGACGGCATCTCACTAGCCGTCAACTGGCGACGGGCGCGCCGAGGGGCGGGGAACGAGGCCACCGACCGCGGTCGGTGCGACCGTGCCCGGAGGGATCGTGACGGTTCGCCCGGACGCCGGGGATGGGGGACGACGTTGCACGAGCCTTGCCAGCCCTGGGCATGGGTGTAGCCCCCGAGAACGGGCGGAACGCCCGGGAAGGGGCGGAGCGCCGAGACCTGTGCGGTCGCTGACATCGCCGGCCCGTGGCTCGCGATCAGGGGTGCGAACGGGCCCGCCCGACGGCGTCTCGCCAGGTCTCGACCAGGGCGTCGCGGTCGCTCGCGGTCATCGCCGGCTCGAAGCGGCGATCCTCGCGCCAGCGCGAGCGGACCTCGGCCTGGTCCCGCCAGATGCCGGTGGCGAGGACGGCCAGGTAGGCGGCGCCGAGGGCGGTGGTCTCGGTGGTGGCGGGGCGGACGACGGGGACGCCGAGGACATCGGCCTGGAGCTGCATCAGCAGGTCGTTGGCGGCCGCCCCGCCATCGACCCGCAGCTCAGCCAAGGCGATCCCGGAATCGGCTGCCATCGCCACGATCACGTCCCGGGTCAGGAGGGCGATCGCCTCCAGGGTGGCCCGCGCCAGGTGGGCGGCCGTCGTGCCCCGGGTGATGCCGGTGATCGTGCCCCGCGCCCCGGCGTCCCAAACCGGGGCGCCGAGCCCGGTCAGGGCCGGGACGAAGGCGACGCCGCCGCTGTCCGGCACGGAGGCGGCCAGCGCCTCGACCTCGGCCGCCTCACGGATGATGCCGAGGCCGTCGCGGAGCCACTGCACGGCGGCGCCGGTGGCGAAGATCGCCCCTTCCAGGGCGTAGTCGGTCCGGCCGGGCAGGCCCCAGGCGACGGTGGTGAGGAGGCGGTGGGTGGATGGGCTCGCGGTGGTGCCGGTCTGCATCAGGACGAATGAGCCGGTCCCATAGGTGGCCTTGGCCTCGCCCGGCCCGAAGCAGGCCTGGCCGAACAGGGCGGCCTGCTGGTCCCCGGCGATGCCGGCGATCGGGATCGGGGCGCCGAACAGGTCCGGGTCGGTCTCCGCCACAACGCCGCAACTGGGCACGACCCCGGGGAGGATGGCGGCGGGGATGGCGAGGTCGGCCAGGAGGGCATCGGACCAGGCCAAGTCATGGATATCGAAGACCATGGTCCGGGAAGCGTTGGTGACGTCGGTCAGGTGGTGGGCGCCGCCGGTGAGGGACCAGAGCAGCCAGCTATCGACGGTGCCGAAGGCGATCTCGCCGGCCTCGGTCCGCCGCCGTAGCTCGGGGTCGGCGTCGAGCAGCCAGGCGACCTTGGTGGCCGAGAAGTAGCTATCGGGGACGAGGCCGGTCCGGGCCTGGACCTCACCGGCCATCCCCCGCCCTTCGAGGGCCGCG
>JACCVE010000377.1 GCA_013698285.1 Chloroflexia bacterium
CCCCACGCCTGATCATGAGCGGCGAGATCCACTATTTTCGACTCGACCGCGCCGTCTGGCAGGACCGGATCGACCGGCTCAAGGAGGCGGGCGGCAACGCCGTCGCGTCCTATATCCCATGGCTCTGGCACGAGCTGCCCGCCGGCTCCCTCGACTTGGCCGGCACATCCCGGCCGGAGCGGGACCTGGCCGGGTTCATCGACCTCTGCGCGGCGAACGACCTGTGGTTCTTCGCCCGGCCCGGTCCGTTCGTGATGGCCGAACTGAAGAACGAAGGGCTGCCGCACCGCCTCTACGATCGCTATCCGGAGATCGTCCCGGTGAGTTGGGACGGGAAGCCGGCGCCGACGCGGACGGTCGATTACCTGGCCCCGGCCTTCTTGGCCGAGACCGAACGCTGGTACGCGGTGGTCGCCGAAGTGTTGGTTCCCCGGCTGCAGCCCGGCGGCGGCAACGTGATCGGCGTCCAGCTCGACAACGAGATCGGGATGCTGTCCTGGATCAGCAATTCGCCGGACCTCACCGATCTCGTCCTCGCCGACCTGTGGGAGTGGCTCGGGACGCATCATGGGGAAGCCGAACGCGGCCGCCGCTACCCCCCCGACCGGTTCGGCCCCGCGATGCGCGCCGAGAGCTTCCGCGCCCCAACAGAGGAAGGCGCCGCCGCGTTCATGCGCGACCTCGGCCTGTACCAACGCGACCGCTTCGCGCGGTACGTCGCCTCGCTGCGCGGGTTCGCCGAGGCCGCCGGGATCACCGGCGTCCCCTTCATCGTCAACGTCCATGGCACCGCCGACGGGCGCGGCCGCACCTTCCCGATCGGCATCAGCCAGCTCTACGAGGCCTATACCCAAGCGCCTGGCTACCTCTCCGGTTCGGACATCTACCTGGGCGATCTCACGGTCGGCAACGCGGCCGACCTGTACCTGATCAACGCCTTCATGGACGCCGTCCACCGCCCCGAACAGCCCCTGACCTCGGTCGAGTTCGAATGCGGCGACGGCGACTACGGTGACGACCTCCAGCACCGGACCGACCCCGCCGCGGCCGACCACAAACTGCGCCTCTGCGTGGCGCAGGGGAACCGCCTGGTCAACTTCTACCTCTTCACGGGCGGCGTGAACCCGCGCCTGGACGAACCGGTCGGCGACGGCAACGACCGGATCGGCTTCACCGGCGAACGCCACGGCTACGCCGCCCCGATCGGCCCCGAGGGCCAGACCACCTCGACCTACCCCCGCCTGGCCCGGACCATCGGGGCCATCATGGCCGTCGAGCCGGCGCTCGCGGACGCCCGGGAAGAGCGTGACGGCGTGCTGTTCGGGTTCATCCCCGACTACTACCTGACCGAGAGCGCCTACCCCGGCAGCGGCACCATGACCCAGATCGAGTCAGACCTGGCGAGGACCCGATTCGGGGGCCCAAACCAATCCCTGGCCCGGGCCATGCTGCTCGCCGGTTTCCGCTTCGGCGCCCTCGATCTCCAGTCCGCGCCGCTCGACCCGGTCTCCGTGCCCGTGCTGGCCCTGGCGTCCGCCCGGATGATGGACCCCGCGCTCCAGACCCGGATCGCCGACTACGTCGAGGGGGGCGGCAAGCTGCTGCTGGTCGGCGAACTGCCCCTGACTGACATGGAGGGGGCAAGCTGCACCCACCTCATCGAACGTTTCGGCCTGAGACCGCTGGGCCAGCGGCGGGCCTCCGCGCACTATCACTTGTCGGTGGTCCCCGTGGGCTGGGCCGTCCCCCGGGCCGAGACCCGCGTCTCCTGGGCCCAGGTCTTCGCCCCCACCGGACCGGACGTGCTCTTCCGCCTCTACGACACCGGGGAAGCATGCGGCTTCGACCTCTCCGCCGGCAGAGGGCGCGCGATCGTGCTCACCTCCGACCTCCCCACCGACCTGGCGTTCGTCCGGCAGGCGTTCGCCCGGCTCGGGGTCGAACCGGGGCTGGCCCACGGGTGCCCCGACCACGGCATCGTCCTCACCTCGACGCGCTCCGCGGGCGGCGCGCGGTTCGTCCACCTACTGAACCTGGACGGGTTCGCCAAGACGGTGCGCCTCACCGACGAGGGACGGGAGCTTTTCCCGGGCCAAACCCTCACCCTTCGCCCGAAGGAGGGGGTGATGTTGCCCTTCGGCGTCGCGGTCGGCCCGGCCCGCGTGGTGCGATCGACCGCCGAGATGGCCGCGGTCGCCCCCGACCACCTGACCGTCCGCCTGACCCAGCCGCGGGACCGGATCGAACTGGATACGGCCCGCCCGCCGCTGGCGAGCGACGATTATGCCCTCCAGCCGACCGACGACGGCTGGCTGATCACGCCCAACCGGCCCTCCACGGGGAACGACGCCACCGACCTGCTCACCATCCGGTTCGGCTGACGGCCGGGGCATCCTCTCGTCCCGACCGGTCCGATCGCCCGTGGTCTCCTCATCGGACCGGACCCGATCGCGGTCGTCGCTCGCCGGTCCGCGATCTCGTCACTCGTCCGGTGGTTCCACGATCCGGCGCCGTCGCCATGCCCGTGGGCTGGGATGCTCCCGCCTTACCGTCGCTCCCAGTTCCTCTGGTACGTCGGCAGGCGGTCCTTCGCCGCTGCCAGCGGCGGGAAGGGTGCGTGCGGCTCGGACTGGTACCAGAAGCCGGTGCTGGAGACCTCGTCGCCGCGCCGGTTGGCGTGGCCGAGCTCGATCGTGACCCGGATGTCGCGCCGGAACACCACCGGGTCCTCGATGTGGAAGCGGTACAGCGTCACCGGGTCGGTCCAGTTCGGTCCGCCCCCGGCGATGATGCCGTGGTAGGGCGCCGCGTACTCCTGGGTCGGGCACCAGGCCGTGTTAAAGTAGTCCTCGGTCCCGGTCCCGTGGAGAGTCGGCGGCCAGGCGTTGTTCGCCCCCTCGGCGGATTCGGCCCGGTCCGCGATCGGCGGGTGGTCGCCGTCGTCGGGGACTTCCTTCCGGCGATTTACCTCGGGCACGGTCAGGCCGGGCTCGCCATCGACGAAGATCATGTCGTCGCCCTCCCCTTACCTGTCCCAGACCGGAGCGCGCCGCAGAGAATAGACCGAGAACAGGCAGCCGACGTAGTGCCCGTGTCCCTTCGCCTCGACGATGGTGTAGTTCTTCTCGCCGTCCGTGTTGACCCCGCCGAACAGGTACAGCTCGTTGGACAGCCCCTCTTCCGGTTCGGCCGGGCGGACCATCCGCCTCCACTGGGCATGGAAGCGGCCGAGGCCGTCCTCCAACTCCCGGTGGAGCTCCAGGTCCACGTAGTAGTAGAACAGGACCTCGTCCTCGCACTCGCTCTGGACCGTCAACCGCATCCCGTCCGAGAACGGCATCGGGAAGTAGCAGTTGAACGATTTCCCGTCCTGGGGGCTCGTCTGGAGCGGCAGGCTGGCGAAGTTGGCGGTCCGACCGTGGCCCATGCCGAAGAAGTCGCCGACCGGGCACTCGACGCTTGGCGTCTCCTCCCCGTCCCAGTAGGCCCGCAGCACGATCTTCCGGAGATAGTTCGGGCTCGCGCAGGAAACCGTGCACCAGATGTGGGTGACGATGCCTGCGCCCGCGGTCTCGGCGATCGTGACCGTCTCGCCTGGCGCGACGTGGAAGCGGTCGTCGTTGCCGCCCGTGCGGTCGAAGCTGGAGAAGCGCCGCGTGCGCACATC
>JACCVE010000358.1 GCA_013698285.1 Chloroflexia bacterium
GCCACGAGCGGCCGCGACGGCGATCCCGGTGGCAGGGCCGCTCCCGTCACCGGGGAGATGTCCCGTCACCGTCATGTCGAGCACCGTGAGGAGGAAGACGTGGCCCGAACCGTCGTGATCGTTGCGGCTCTGGACACCAAGGGGGAGGAGACCACGCTCATCCGCGACGTCATTGAGAGCCGGGACCTCGAGTCTCTGGTCGTCGATGTCGGGGTGCTGGGGGAGCCAGCCATCCCGGCCCACGTCACGCGGGCGGAGGTCGCGTCTGCGGCCGGGGTCGACCTGGCCGACCTCGTCCAGGCCCAGGACAAGGGCCGGGCGATGGAGGTGATGACCCGTGGCGTGGCGGAGGTCGCGGGCCGGTTACATGGTGAGGGACGGCTGGATGGGATCATCGGGATCGGTGGTTCGGCCGGGACGACGATCGCGAGCAGCGCGATGCGCGCGCTGCCGGTCGGCGTGCCGAAGCTGATCGTCTCGACGGTCGCGTCCGGAGATACCCGTCCCTACGTCGGCACCAAGGACATCACGATGATGTATTCGGTCGTCGACATCGCCGGCATCAACCGCATCTCCGGGCGCATCTTGACGAACGCCGCGGCCGCGATCGCGGGCATGGTCACGGTGGAGGTGCCGGCGTTCCCGGTCCGTCCGCTGCTGGCGGCCTCGATGTTCGGCAATACCACCACCTGCGTGGACAGGGCTCGGAAGGGTCTCGAGGGGGCCGGTTACGAGGTGCTCGTCTTCCACGCCACTGGCGCGGGCGGCCAGACGATGGAGAGCCTGATCGCCGACGGGTTCATCGAGGGGGTGCTCGACGTCACCACCACGGAGTGGGCAGATGAACTCTGTGGGGGCGTCTTCAGCGCCGGTCCTCACCGGCTGGAAGCGGCCGGGGCAGCGGGGATCCCGCAGGTGATCGCGCCAGGATGCGTGGACATGGTGAACTTCGGGGCGCCGGAGACTGTGCCGGACCGGTATCGTGACCGCAAGATCTACCCGTGGAACCCCAACGTCACGCTGATGCGGACTACCCCCCAGGAGAACGCGGAACTCGGGCGGATTCTGGCCGAGAAGGCCAATACCAGCCGGGGACCCGTGGTCATCATGCTCCCCCTCAACGGGGTCAGTCAGCTCGATAGCCCGGGCGGCGAGTTCTGGTGGCCGGAAGCTGACGCGGCGTTGTTCGACGCGATCCGGCGACATGTTCGGCCGGACGTCACGCTGGTCGAGGTGGAGCAGAACATCAATGATGCCGCGTTCGCCGACCGGGCCAGCGGGCTGCTGCTCGAGATGCTGGGCGCGCGGGTACCCGCCACCGGGCGCTGAACCCAAGAAAGGTCCTGGAAAACGCTGATGCGCTACTCTCGAACCGAGGTCGTGGACCGGCTCCGCGCCGAGACCGCGGCCGGCCAAGCCATCGTCGGGGCCGGGGCCGGCACGGGGATCTCGGCGAAGTTCGCGGAGGCTGGCGGAGCGGACCTGATCATCATCTACAACTCGGGACGATTCCGGATGGCGGGACACGGCAGCCTGGCTGGCCTGCTGGCATTCGGCGATGCCAACGCGATCGTGAAGGAGATGGGGGAGCGCGAGGTGTTGCCCGTGGTGCGGCACACGCCGGTGATCGCCGGGGTGATGGGCACCGACCCGATGCGCCAGATGCCCTACCTGTTGCGGGAGCTGGATGCACTCGGCTTCTCCGGGATCAACAATTTCCCCACCGTGGGACTGACCGACGGCCGCTTCCGCCTGGAGCTGGAGCGCACCGGGATGGGCTTCGGCAAAGAAGTCGACATGATCTGCCTCGCCCACCAAATGGGATTCTTCACGGCGGTCTACGTGTTTGACACCGACGAGTCGCGAGCTATGGCGGAGGCTGGTGCCGACTGCGTGATCGCCCACCTGGGGCTCACCGTGGGAGGGTCCATCGGTCTGGAACGGGACGATGCGCTGACGCTGGATGTGGGGCCGGGGACGGTCCAGGCCATCGGTGAGGCGGCGTGGGCCGTGAACGCCGATGCGATCCTGCTCTGTCACGGTGGGCCGATCGCCACGCCAGAGGACGCGGCGTTCGTGCTTGCGCGGTGTGACGCCGTCGGGTTCGTCGGGGCCAGTTCGATGGAGCGGCTGCCGGTCGAGGCGGCGATCACGGATACGACGCGCTCCTTCAAAGCGGTGCCGCTGAACGCAGGTGCCCGGTGACGGCCGGCCGTCAGGCGATGCCATCGGTCGTGCTGGTAACCGAACAGAACGGGCGGCGCTTCGCCGACCCGTCCGGCTCGCCCCTCACGGGCCGTGTCCGGCTCACCCATGTTGAGTGGCACGACGCCATGGGGGAGGACGAGCGAGCCGCGCTCTTCGACGCGGCGATCCACGACGCCGACGCGGTCGTCGTGTCCCCCTGGAGTGCCCGGCTGCCCCGATTCACTGCGGATCGCTGGGCGCGGACTCCTCGCCTGAAGGTCATCGCCGGGACGTTCGACAACCGGTTCGGACACTGGATCGACGTGGAGGAGGCCCTGCGGCGGGGGGTGACACTGGTCGACACCTCCCGGAGCATGACGCCGACGGTGGCAGAGTTCGCCCTGGCGATGACCCTCAACCTGCTGCGGGACATCCCGGCCGCGGTCCAACTCGTCCGACGGGGAGAATGGCCGACCCGATCCTGGGACCAGCCGGGGTTCGTCTCCGGCGACCTGACGGGTCGGCGCATCGGCCTGGCCGGCTACGGCAGCATCAATCGACGCTATGCCGAGCTGCTCGTCCCGTTCTCCCCCTCCCTGACGACCTACGACCCGTATGTCCCAGACTCCGAGCTGGCCCAGGCGAACATCGGGCGCGCCACCTCCCTGCGTGACCTGGCAGCGTCGAGCGAGATCTTCGTGGTCGGGATACCACCGACGCCGGCGACGCGGGAGATCATCAGTCGAGAAGTGATCGAGGCGCTGCCACGGGGGGCGCTCTTCATCCTGGTAACACGGATGGCGGTGGTCGAGCAGACCGCCCTGTGGCGACGAGCGGAGGGTGGTGAGATCCGGGCCGCGATTGATGTATTCGAGCCTGAACCGCCACCCGGTGATGCCTCCTTCCGGTTCAGCCCGTTCGTCCTGCCGACCCCACACATCGCCGGCAACACTCCCTACTGTCATCGCCGGTGCTTCACGACCGCCTGTGAGGACGCCCTGGCCGTCCTCGGTGGAGGTGCACCGGTCTATCCGGTCACGGTCAGGGACGACCAGCTCTATCAGGGAACCCTGGAGCCGTGGAACCCGTGAGCGATCGACCCATCAAGATGTGCGGTGGATGGCTCGACGACAGTGGGACGAACTGAAGGGGGAGGGAATGCGATGGAT
>JACCVE010000383.1 GCA_013698285.1 Chloroflexia bacterium
CGCCCACCCCGGAGATCCGGGGCGGGCGTTCACACGTGTCATCATTGGCGACCCTAAGGGTCCTGGTCCGGCGGGGGTGATGCCTAGTCGCTGCGACGCATGCCGGAAACGACCATCACCCAGTAGAGCAGGGTCAGCAGCGAGGCGGCGAACCCGGCGATGTAGGTCCAAGCGGCGGCGTCGAGGACCTTGGCGACACCCTTGCCCTCTTCCATGTCGACCATGCCCATGTTGCGCAGGGCCTCCTTGGCCCGGCGGGTGGCATCGAACTCGACCGGCAGGGTGATCAGGGCGAAGAGGGTCGCCAGGCCGAACAGGGCCACGCCAGCCCAGGCCAGGCCGACGATGTTCATGAACACGCCGGCGATCAGGACCAGGTACCCGAGGTTGGAGCCGATGTTGACGGCCGGCACGATGGCGGTCCGGACCTGGAGCGGGGCGTAGGCCTTGGCGTGCTGGATGGCGTGGCCGGCCTCGTGGGCGGCGATGCCGATCGCGGCGACGGACGGGACCCCGTAGACGCCCTGGGACAGGCGCAGGACCCGGGCGCGGGGGTCGTAGTGGTCCGACAGCTCACCGGGGATCGCCTCGATGGCGACGTTCATCAGGCCCTGGCTATCCAGCATCTGCCGGGCCGCCTGGGCACCGGTGATCCGCTGCATGTTCTGGACCTTGCTGAACTTGGCGTAGTTGCCCTTGACCTTGTTCTGGGCCCACAGCATCAGGACGATGCCCGGGATCATGAACACGAAATACAGGGGGTCGAAGATCATCTGGTTCCGTCCTTTACAGGCCCACCGGTCCGCGACGCGTCCCGGTCACCTCGACCGGTCCGACGAACCGTCTCGCCGCGGCGCACCATCGCGCCATCGACGCATCTATTTTACGCTATTCTCGTGCCCCTCGTGGGGCGATCCGAGCATCGCGGCAGGTCCATCGGCGCCCGGAACGAGGTCCGAACGGACCCGCGGCTACCGAATCGTCATGCCGGGGCGCCTGGCACGGTAGTCTGCCGGGCTGCTCCGGCCATCGAGGGCACGCGTGGTGCTGTCTCCCGGGGTGTGCCCGGAACGTGATGAGACGGGACGCCGGTGCCCCTCCTGGCCCGACACGGCGGTCGGTCCGGAGGCCGCCGGGACCGTGCTGGGTCCGCGCCGGCGTCGCTCCCTGGCGAGGTGGGGTACCCGTCGTCGTGGGGTCGCCGGTGGGTGAGTGGGAAGGAAGTCCGTCGATGGTCACGTCGCCACGCCCGGTCCAGATCGACATCGAGGAGGGCGTCCCCCTGGTCAGCCCAGGGGCCAATCGAGAGGGGGACCGGGTCGACGAGGCAATCCGGCCCTACCTTGACCTGGCGATCGCCGCCCTCGATGGGCAGGACCCGATGCTGGCCGGGATGGTCCGCTACCACCTTGGCCTGGCAGGCGAGGCCTTCGACCCCCTCCCCCGGGATCAGGCCGTCCGGGCCCAAGGCAAGCGCCTACGACCCCGGGTCGCCCTGCTCTGCTGCGAGGCCGTGGGCGGGGACGCGAGCCGGGCCGCCCCCCTGGCGGCGGCCCTGGAAATGCTCCACAACTTCACCCTGATCCACGACGATATCCAGGACCAGAGCGCCCAGCGCCGCCACCGCCCCACGGTCTGGGCGATCTGGGGGGCCGCGCAGGCCATCAACGCGGGGGACGCCCTCTTCGCCGCCGCCCACCTTCCCCTGTACCGCCTACCGGAGGCCGGCGTCCCGCTGGACCTGACGATGCGGCTGGTGGAGGGCTTCGACCGGATGACGATCGAGATCGTCCGGGGCCAGGTGCTGGACCTGAGCTTCGAGGGGGGTGCCGCCGTCTCCCCGGACGACTACCTGACGATGATCGACGGTAAGACGGCGGCGATCGTCCGCTACGCCGCCTGGGCCGGGGCCCTGCTGGGCGGGGCGTCCGGGGAGACGGCCGACCGGCTGGCCACCTTTGGCCAGGCGCTGGGGGTCGGGTTCCAGATCCGCGACGACCTGCTGGGCATCTGGGGCGCCCCGGCCGAGACGGGAAAACCGGCCGCCGACGACCTCCGTCGCCGCAAGCAGAGCCTGCCGGTCGTCCTCCTCCGCACTGATGGGGACGCCATCGCCCGCGACGAGGTGACGCGCTGGTACGGCGAGGCGGGGATCGACGAGGCCGGCGTCGGGCGGATGCTGGACCTCTTCGCCGCCGCGGGGGTCCGTGCCACCGTCGAGGCCCACATCGCCCTGCTCCATGACCGGGCCCAGGCCGCCCTCCTGGCCGCCCTGCCCGAGGCGGCCACCCCCGCCCGCGATGTCCTGATGGCCTACACCGAAACGCTGGCGCACCGGGTCGAATAGATCCTCGCACAACCTCACCCAGTGAGGTCCATGTGATTCGTATTCCCGGGGATCCTCTCTCCGTCTTGGCTGGCGGGTGACGAGCCCGGGGTACTCTTTTGCCTCCGGCGCATGGCGATCCTCGCGACGGTCGGCGCTTCCTCACCGTCGGTCCGACCGGTTAGCGTGGGTTGATCTCGCCACTGTCCAGGGCGACCTCGACGGGGTGGCCGGCGGCGATGCGCTCGGGCGTGTGGACCGGCACCACATAGAGAGGTGGACGTGATCTCAAGGCATTGGGATCGCCGTCGGGGTTTCCGCTACGCTGGGAAGGGTGGTCCGGGTTATCCACTCACCTCCGCCCGATCCCACACCACCACCTCGATCGGCCCGTCCCCGCATTGGACGACCACTCGCTCCCCGTCCCGGCACAGGGCCGTGCCCGGGGGCACGTCTCCCGGGACGGTCGCGCTGGTTGGCAGCAACCGGGTCCGGGTGATCAGGAGCGGTTCGCCGTCCACCTCGCCCCAGGCACCCTTCGGGATATCGCGGGTGCCGGTCCAGCTCCGGACCTGGGCGTGGACCGTCCGCGCCGGAGTGGTCCAGTCGATCCTTCGCCAGGCATCCTCGAACAGCCCCGCGTAGGTCGCCCCGGTTTCGTCCTGCGGGTCGCCCGGGTCACCCGCCGCCACGCGGTCGAGCGCCTGCCCCAAGAGGCCGGGCAGCACGGGACCGAACTTCGCGACGAGCGAATCGATGTCGTCCCCGTCGTCGATCGGGATGCGGGCTTGGGCCAGGATCGCCCCGGTGTCGAACTCGGGGGAGATGCGGTGGATGGTGAAGCCGGTCTCCCGGTCGCCGTTCCGAAAGGCCCACTCGATGGCGGCCGGGCCCCGGTACTTGGGCAGGAGGGCGGGATGCAGGTTGATCGCCCCGAGCCGGGGCAGGGCCAGCACCTCCGGGGGGATGCGCCAGGGCATCCCGCCACAGATGATCAGGTCCGGCCGCAGCGGGGCCAGCATCGCCGCCCACCGGTCGGGGTGGTTGGAGACGATGACATCGATGCCGGGGGGAACGGCCGCCACCACGCCGAGGTAACTGGCGCTGCGCCGTCGCTTGGGACCGGGCGATGTGAGGACGCCGGCGACGCGGTGGCCCAATGGCCGCAGCACCGCGTCCACGAGGGAGTAGATCCGCCCGCCCGGGATGTTGGTCAAGACCACCACCCGCCATGCCCCGGACCCCGTGGCCGGTCGCCCGTCGTCCACCGTGCCGCTCCCTCGCTGGCTCTCGTCCGCGCAGCCTCCCCATACTCTATCAGCCCGCGACGCCAACCACCGCACCCGGCAGGGGCATCAACGGTCCACGTCGCCGCACGGCGTCAGCGCCACGGCCGGTTCGGATCGGTCCGGGGCGGCGCTCACTCCCGGACGAAGTCAGGCCACGAATCCCAATGACCCATCCCCGCACCGGACCACCAGTCCTCCCCTGTCCCGGCGGGAAGCGTCCCCCGGCATGGCGCTCGCCGTGCCATCCGGCCCGTCGCGATGCGGCGGGTGTGTCAGTATGTCCAGGAGCGACCCCTCGTTGGACGCTCCCAACCCGCCCTCTGGGTCGTCGGGGACGCCGGTCCAACTCCGGATCTGGTCGTGGGGCATCCGAGCTGGCCTGGCCCAGTCGATCGTTCGCCAGGAGTCTCCGGGGCGATCCGCGCAGTTCGCTCCGGCGCCATCCTGGGGCTCGCCCCGATGGTCCCGCGCCACGCGGGCGATCGCGTGTCCCAGCAGCCCCGGCAGCACGGGGCCAACCGTCGCTTGGAGGAGGTCGTTGCCATCGTCGCCGAACAGGGGCCGCGTCTGGCGTGGGTCCGGCCCGGAAGCGATGTCCGCGACGATGTGGTGGACGGTGAACGCGACCTCCGGATCCTCGCTCCGGACGACCCAATCGATCGCGGCCGGGTCCCGGTCGCTGGGGAGGGAGGCGGGATGCAGGTAGACCACCCCCAGCCGGGGCAACGCCAGCACCTCCGCCGGGATCCGCCACGGCATCTCCCCGCAGATGATGAGGTCCGGCCGCAGCGGTGCCACCATCTCTCCCCACCGCGACGGGTGGTTGGAGACGATGACGTCGACACCGGGCGGCATGGCCGCCACCACGTCGAGGTAGCCCGTACAGCGCCGTCGCAGGGGGCCCGGCGAGGTGAGGACTCCCACCACGCGGTGACCCAGCGGGCGGAGGACCGCGTCGACCAGGGTGTAGATGAGTCCACCCGGACTGTTGGTCAGAATCACGACCCGCCACGCCTCTGTTGCCGAGATCGATCGTCCGTGACCCATCACGCTACCTCCAAAACTCGCTCTCGTCCGCTCATGGATCCCCGCGTCCCATCGACCTACGGCGGTCTACCGCTCCGAATCATGGGCGCCACGGCCAGCGCGATCCTCGATAACGGTGCGAGGCGACGCGTACGTGGCCGTGGGGAATCGCCGGTCTCCTCGTACCAGCCTCGTTGACGGGTGATCAGCCCGGTCCCCGTCGATGTCCCTCGCCAGATGGCCGCACCCAGCGTCGCCCCTCGTTCATGGCGACGCCGGCAGATCATCGCGCCCCGCCGGCCGGCACGGGAGCCAGAGCCGGGGAGAGGACGCTCGCGTCGGCGGCGAAGATCAACTGGATCGCGAGCTCGGTCGCCGGGCACGCGCGCTCCAGCGCGGCGCACACCGTCCGGAATGCGGCGTCGGGGACGACGCCGGTGAGCCAGGCGGTCTCGCTCCAATACTCGTCGGCCAGGGCACGGGCGACCCGCTCGAGATGGGCCGCGTTCGGCTGATCGGCGAACCGCCAATCCTGGTCACCACAGGCTCGATCGATGAGTGCGAGGGTTCGGTACGGGGGCATGGCCATGATCCATTCGTCGGGTCCCGGCCGCCGGGTCTCGTGACGCGTCGCGTCATCGAGTGCGCGACCGGGCTCCCTCCACACACCGAGGACGGCCTCCAGGACGACAGGGTCCAACTCGTCAATGCACCGTGCCGGTCACGGCCTCGGTCGCCCTGGGCAGGGGGGGCGTCCCGATCGTCCGGCCAGGGGACATGGTCGGGGCTGGCTCGACCGTCAAGATCTCGACGAGCCACATCCGGAGCCTGACGACCCGGCCCGGTCGCGTCGGGATTTCTGGGAGGACGGAGGCGCGGGCCAGACGCTCCGCCCGGACATCAAACGCCTGATGCCGACGGCGCGTCTCATTCAGGACGTAGTCTTCTTGGGCGAGCATGGGCAACATCGGGTATTTCTCCTCGTGACCGATCAACGGTGCCGGTGTGCCGACTGGGACGGACGAGCACAATCCCATGATGCGCTCGGGGCGCCCCGGGAACATCGGTCAACTTCCCTATTTGGCTGGTCACGATCGAGCGGGTGGTACCTAGGGACTACCTATACGGATGCCGCCGGCACCTATACCGGCCCACTACGTATACGGGTGTCGTTCTACGGGTACCGTTTGACCTGGACCGTCGCTAGGCCAGGTCGTGGCGGAGCGCGAAGCTCGCGGCCGCGGTCCGCGACTCGACGCCGAGCTTGGCCAGGATGCTCTCGACGTGGTGCCCGGCGGTGCTGGGGCTGATCGACAGGCGGGTGGCGATCTCGCGGTTGGAGTGCCCCTCGGCCAGATGTCGGAGGACCTCCCGCTCTCGCGGGGTCAAGCCCCATGGGTCCCCGCCGCCTCGACCCGGTGCTAGGGACGCATCCGGCAGCGGGACCGTGATCGCCAGCGCCTCGACCACCGCATCCTCCAGCGGCAGACCCCGTCCGGCGGTCCACCCGGCGAGGAAGGCATCTTGGGCCATCGCCCGGCGGGTCACCACGACCGCTCGCTCGTGCTCGGCGATGAACGACTTCGGCAGCGGCGCGTCGATCACCTCGCGGAGCGCTTCGGCCGCGCCATAGAGGCGGGCCGCGACCGCTGGCTGGCCCGTCATGCCGGCGATGTCCGCCACGTCCTCGAACGACGAGGGAATGGTCCGCACGTCCCGCGTGTGCCACCGCTGCCGCAGGGCTCGGTGGGAGAGGGTGAGGGAGAAGGGGTAGTCCCGCTCCGCATAGGCGACGCGGGCGAGCCCCTGCACCGCCCGGGCGGCGCGGACGGCATCGCCGGCCAGCCGGTGCATGCCCAACTCCGTGTCCCAACACTGGCGGGCCAACGCCAGGTCCCGTGGATCCCCGAGCCGGTCCAGCCCGCCCAGGTCGCCCAACATCGCGAGGTCGGTCTTGGTCATCGCGACCTCGGTCGGACGCCCGGCCGCGTCCCAGGCCGCCAACGCATCCTCGAAGTGGGCACGGGCCGTCACCGGATCGCCGGCGGACCGCGCGACCTGCCCGAGTAGGGATAGCGCCTCGGCCAAGGCCGCATCGTCCCCGGCGACTCTCGCTCGTCCGGCGCGCCCGGCGGCGAACCGGGTCGCCTCCTCGTCGTCGGTCCGCTCGGCCGCCAGTCGGGCAGCCGCCAGCGTCGTGCGTTCGACCAGGGAAGCGGGGGCACCGTCACCGAGGGCGAGCCCGCGCCGCAACCAGTCCGCCCCCTCCTGGCCGTGCCCGAGGTGCCACCAGGGCGCGATCAGGTCGTGCGCCAATGCCAACAGGGCCTCGGCCTCGCCCCGCTCCTCCAACCAGCCCAGGGCCTCCCGCAGGTTGGCGTGGTCGGCCTCCAGGCGATGCTGCCAGCCGATGGCATCCGGCCCCTCGAACCCCAGGCGCGCCGCCCCGGCGAACGATTGGCACCAGGCGACGAGGCGACGACCCGTCCGTTCCTCCTCACCGCTGGCGGCGAGCCGCTCCAGGCCGAACTCCCGGATCGTCTCCAGCATCCGGAACCGCTGCTGTCCACCGGCGCTCTCGGCCCGCCCGAGCAGGCTCTGGTCCACGAGCGACGCGATCCCGTCCAGCACCGTGGTACCAGGGTCGAATCCGGCACCTACGACTACTTCGGCCGCCTCGAGCGTGCAGCCGTCGACGAAGACCGCCAGCGTCCGGAAGAGCCGTCGCTGGTCATCGTCCAGAAGATCGTAGCTCCAGGCGATGGCGGCCCGCATCGTCCGGTGGCGGTCGGGGACATCGCGGGGACCGCCGGTCAGCAGGGGCAGGCGGTGTCCTAACCGGGCGAGAACGGCCCGCGGCGACAGGTAGGCGACGCGGGCGGCGGCCAGTTCGATGGCGAGCGGGAGCCCCTCCAGGCGGCGGCAGATCTCAGCCACGTCCGCCGCGTTGGCCGGCGTCAAGGCGAACCCGGCGTCGGCCGCCCTGGCCCGCTCGACGAAGAGGCGGACCGCGTCCGAGCCCGCGTGGTCGCCCCCGGCACCCCCCTCCTCGCCCACGCCGACCGGCAAGCCGAGGGGGCCGACGACGATGGTCCGCTCACCGGTGATGTGAAGCAAGGACCGGCTCGTGATCAGGAGTCGCAGACGGGGACTGGCCGAAAGCAATGCCGCGATCGGCAGGGCCGCCGCGACGACGTGCTCGAAACTGTCGAGGATGAACAGCGCGTCCCAATGCCGGACCATGGCTTCCAGGCGTTCGGCGGCCGGTCCGTGGTCCCCGTCATATCGACCGAGCGTCCGTGCCACCGTGGGCAGGACATGCGTCGGGTCGGTGACCGCCGCGAGCGAGATCCACCAGACCCCGTCGGGGAAGGTGCCCTTGAGCTGATCGGCGACGCACAGCGCGATCCGGGACTTCCCGATCCCGCCCGGCCCGACGAGTACCACGAGCCGGGCATCCCCGTCGACCAGCGTCGCGACGACGCCCTCGACCTCCCGCGCTCGCCCGACGAGCGGGGTCATGGTCCCCGGTAAGCGGATCGCCGCACGTTGGTCGCGCGGACCGGTCGCATCCATCCAGGAGTTCTCGTGTCCGAATCGCTCGGGTGACGACGCGACGGACGCTGGGATCATCCAGCCCGTGTCCGGCACGATGGACCCGATCGCATGATGCCAACGGAGGCGACCCCATGTCAACCAACCGGGCACCGGTGGACCATTGATCCGCGTCGGGCGAACACCCGGCGCCGTCTCACGCGCTCCCCGCCCGGTGGCGGGCCCGGACGCGCGAGCCGGGAGAGGTCCATCGCCGCCGCTCGGGACACCGGTCCGATGCCGGTTCACCCCAGGGATCACGGGCGCCCCGGCGCCCCCGGCGATCCACACCGGAGACCGTGGGTCCTGGCCGGGAGTGGCGTGCTATCCTGCCGGTCCCGGCGCCCGCGTGTGCCGCCGGCATCTCGGGCGGGAGGACGACCGTGGCGCGTACCATGGATCATCGCGAATCGACGCTGGACCGGACGATCCTTGACCACCTGAAGCGCGACGGGCTCCTGACCGAGGGGCACTTCGCCTATCGCTCCGGGCGGCACAGCGCCCTGCACCTGGACCGGGACCGCCTCCTGGCCGACCCCGGCGCGGCGAGCCGGATGGGCTATGCCCTGGCCAAGCGGTTCTTCAACGACCACCTCCACACCGTCGCCTCGCCGTCGATCTGGGGGGCGGGACTGGCCCAGTGGGTGGCCTACTTCCTCGACCCCCGGGCCAAGGTGGTCTACGCCACCCCGCGCGACGGGCAGCCGACCATCGCCCCCCGGCTCGAATCGCTGATCGCGGGCCAGCGGGTGCTGCTGATCGACAACCTGATCATGAGCGGGGCGACGATGGGCCGGTTCGACGAATTGATCACCGGGCTCGGCGGCGAGGTGATCGGGATCGGCGCCCTCTGGAACGCCACCGAACCGACCATCGGCACCGAACCCGTCTTCGGCCTCCTGAACGAACTCTACGAGGCCTTCCCCGCCGCGTCGTGCCCCCTCTGCGCCGCCGGGGCCAGCGAGCCGGTCGAGATCCCGTACTGACCTGCCCCTCCCATGGGCGGCGAACCGTGCGTTTGGCGGGGAACGTCGCGCCCCTCGCCTCGCCATCCCGGCGTCGTCATCCCGGCGTCGTCATCCCGGCCCACCTGTCCCCACCCCACGTCGCGAGGCAGACCACATGCACCCCGTGAACCGATGAGCTTTCCCACCCGGCGCCGGCCGCCCGGTCGCGACACGCGACGAACGCCCGGGGGCCCGGGGCGGTTGGGCCGGGGGGCCGGCCCGGGGGACATCGGCACGCCTGGGTCCGACGACGGGGGGGAGACATCCGGCGGCCCGGAGTCGGGCACCATTACGGCGATCAAGAGCCAGGCCCGCGATCCCGAACGAGTCAGCATCTTCCTCGACGGCGCGTTCGCCTTCGGCCTGGGGCGGCAGATCGCCCTCGACGAGGCGCTGCGGATCGGCGACGACCTCTCCCCGGAGCGCGTCGCCGCCCTGCGCGCCACCGACGACATCGGCAAGGCCACCAACGCCGCCCTGGCCCTGCTGGCCCGGCGGCCCCGGTCGGTCAAGGAAGTGCGGGACCGGCTCGGCCAGAAGGGGTACGCCCCAGAGGCGATCGACGCGGCCGTCGCCCGCCTCGAAGGCTGGAACTATGTCGGCGACGACGACTTCGCCCGCTACTGGGTCGAGAACCGGGTCGCCCACAAGCCGCGGGGGGAGCGGCTGATCGCCCAAGAGCTGCGCCAGAAGGGCGTTGAGCGGGAGACGGCCCGGGCCGCGATCGAGGCGGCCGAGATCGACGAACTCTCGGCCGCCCGGGAGCTGGGCCGGCAGAAGCTGCGCGCCTACCGGGGCCTGGAGCGGACCGTGGCCTACCGCCGCCTGGGCGGTTTCCTCGGCCGCCGGGGCTTCGGCTACGACGTGGTCGGCCCGGTCCTCGATGAACTGCTGGCGGGATGGG
>JACCVE010000386.1 GCA_013698285.1 Chloroflexia bacterium
GCCGATATCATGATGTCCCGGGGCGAGCAGATCGGCCGGGAACTGACCCGCGAGGAGGGCAAGACCCTCAAGGAAGGCATTGGCGAGACGACCCGCGCCGCGCAGATCCTGCGCTACTACGCCGGGGATGCCCAGCAGCCCGACGGCGAGCACTACCCTTCGGCCAGCCTGACCACCCTGCTCTACACCGTGCGGGAGCCGCTCGGCGTGGTCGCCGTGATCACGCCGTGGAACTTTCCGATCGCCATCCCCACCTGGAAGGTGGCTCCCGCCCTGGCCTATGGCAACACGGTCGTGCTGAAGCCCGCCAGCTTCACCCCGCTCTGCGCGGTCCGCCTGGCGGAGGTCCTGCAGGAGGCCGGGCTGCCGCCGGGCGTGTTGAACCTGGTGACGGGTTCGGCCAAGGACACGGGCGACCCGCTGGTCCGCGACGCCAGGGTGACGGCGATCACGTTCACCGGCTCGAACGAGGTCGGTTCGAGCCTGAAGCACGTCGCGGCCGAGACGGGCGCCAAGCTGCAACTGGAGCTGGGCGGCAAGAACCCCGCGATCGTCCTGGCCGATGCCGACCTCGACCACGCCCTGACCCACGTCGTGAACGGGGCGATGATGAGCACCGGGCAGAAGTGCACCGCGACCAGCCGGGCGATCGTCGATCGCCGGGTCGCTGATCGGTTCACCGGGATGTTGACCGATCGGATCGCGGGGCTGAAGGTCGGGGACCCGCTCGACGCGGGGACGGCGATCGGTCCGCTGATCTCGGCCGAGGCGGCAGAGCGAGTCGGCGGTGAGGTCGAGCGGGCGGCGGCGGGCGGTGCGACCCTGCTCACCGGGGGCGGACGGCCAGACGACGACGGGACGCGGCGCGGACACTTCCTGCGGCCGTCGTTGTTCGGCGACGTGGCGCCGGACTCCCGCCTCGGACAGGAAGAACTCTTCGGACCGGTCCTCGGGGTCCTGGCCGTCGATGGCCTCGACGAGGCGATCAGCGTGGCCAACAACGTGCGATTTGGCCTCTCGGCTTCCCTGTTCACCCGCGATCTGGGCCGGGCACTCCGGTTCGCGCGGGAGATCCAGGCCGGCATCGTCCACGTCAATAGCGAGACGGCCGGCGCGGAGCCACAGGTCCCATTCGGGGGGATGAAGGGCTCCAGTTCCTACTCGCGGGAACAGGGCAAGGCCGCCAGGGAGTTCTTCACGCAGGTCAAGACCGTCTATATCGACCCGCCGCCGGACGCCTGACACATGACGACCCCTGACGCCAAACACGTTCGGACCGGTCGCGACGGCCGGATACACGGGAGCACATGACCATGAAGCGGATCGAATCACGTTCGACGACGGTTTGGGACGGCCAACTCGAGGACGGGAGCGGCACGATCACGGCCGACAGCGGAGCCTTCACCCTGCCGGTGACCTGGGGGTCGCGGACCGAGGAGCCGGGCGGCAAGACGAGCCCGGAGGAATTGATCGCGGCGGCCCACGCGACGTGCTACGCGATGAACCTCTCGGCCACCCTGGCCGCCGCGGGTAGCCCGCCGGAGCGGCTGGAGGTGACCGCGGTCTGTGGCCTCGAGCCCAAGGACGGGGGCGGTCTGATCATCACCTCCTCGAACCTCTCGGTCCGTGGCACCGTGCCTGGCCTCGACCAGGCCGGCTTCGAGGAGTTAGCCCGCAAGGGCGAGGCGACCTGCCCAGTTTCCAACGCGCTGCGGGGCAACCTCGAGATCGCATTGGACGCCCAGCTCACCGGGTCCTGAGTGGGGTCCGCCGCCCCTGAGCGACGCGTCGTGGCCGATCGGATCGGCGCCGGGCTGGCGACGTTGCCCGGCGTACGGGCGGTGGTCCTCGGCGGTTCGCTGGTGGGACCGATGGTCGATCCTGGGTCCGACGTCGACCTCTACGTCTACGCGGACAAGCCGCCACCGGTCGCTGGTCGCCGGCTGATCGCGGCCGGCGGCCGGGATGTCGAAATCGATAACCGGTTCTGGGAAACCGGCGACGAGTGGGAGGACGACGCGTCTGGCCTGGCGATCGACGTGATGTATCGCGAGTCCGCCTGGGTCGAGGGTGAACTCGATAGGGTGCTCGACGAACATCGGGCAGCGGTCGGCTACAGCACCGCGATCTGGGCCAATGTCCAGGCCGGTATACCGCTCATCGACCCGTCCGGCTGGTATGGGGATCTCCGGCGGCGGGCCTCTGTGCCCTACCCGGAGCCCCTCAGACAGGCGATCGTCGCCAAGAACCTGCCACTCCTCCGTGCGGCCCGGAGTGCCTATCGGGCCCAGATCGTGAAGGCCATCGCCCGGGACGATCTCGTGTCGGTGAACCACCGCGTCGCGGCGTTGCTGGCCAGTGTCTTCGACATCCTCTTCGCGCTGAACCGTCAGCCACACCCCGGTGAGAAGCGACAGGTGGCGATGGTGGAGGCGACCTGTCCGGTGCGTCCCGCTGGCTTTGGCGGCGATGTCCTCGCCGTCCTCGGGGCCACCAGCGGCGGTGGGTCGGATCTGCTGCGAGCCATCGACCGGCTCATCACCGGAATGGAGTCCCTCGTGGCGGACGAAGCAGTCTCAATGGACCCGGACTCGGGGAGTCGTGCTCGGCAAACCGTCCCCGCCGGGCCCCGCGATGGGGACGACGCGTGAACCGGGGCATGGGGTCTGGCGACGATGACCAGGATGATCGTCTGGTCCGCGGCGGACCGGCCGGTTCGCGTCCTACCCCACGTCCCGCGGACTGCTGGGGAGGGACTTAAGCATGCCTGAGCGGTCCGACCGGCGACGTGAGGTCGCCGGTGATCCAATCGTCGCCTCCCGCGAACGGGAGGGAAACTTGACAGGAGACCCCGACGCCGGACGGTCGTCGACGGCAAGCATCGGTCCCCTCGCGCTCAGGGAGCAGCAGGCCCAATCGTGGCTGCGCGACCGCGCCTTCCACTCAATCCTGAGCGGGATCGTGATCGTGGACGTCACGCTGCCTGGTCAGCCGATCGTCGACGTCAATCCGGGCTTCTGCACGATCACCGGCTACGCCTACGATGAGGTGATCGGACGCAATTGCCGGCTCCTCCAGGGGCCGGACACCGATCCGGACACGACCCAGCGCATCCGCGACGCGATCGCCACCGGGACGGAGATCACGGTCACGGTGCTGAACTACCGCAAGAGCGGTGAACCGTTTTGGAATGAACTCCACATCGCACCCGTGACGTCCGTCGATGACCTGATCACCCACTTTGTGGGCTATCAACTCGATGTCACGGAACGGGAGCGGGACCGCTCGCACGAACGATTTCTAGCCGAGGCGACGATCATCCTCGGCGCCACGTTGGACTTCGAAACCACGCTCCTCGACCTGGCGCGTCTGGCGGTGCCACGCGTGGCCGACTGGTGCGGCGTCGATATGATCGATGATGATTCGCGCCTCCGGCGTTCCGTCAGCGTCCACTCCGATGGGTCCATCCCCACCGGAGTGGACGAGGCCGCCGGGCCCCGACCGATGGGTGACGACGATGGCGATGTGCCCGCCTCGGTTATCCGGACCGGACAGCCCACACTCATCACCGAGATCCAGGCCGGCGGGTCGCCCGCCTCCGCGTTCCTCGGAGAACTCCTGCGGGATGGAATGACGTCGGTTCTCGTCGTGCCACTGACCGCCCGGGGGCGGACATTTGGGGCGTTGTCGTTGGCGGTCGGGCCGTCCGGTCGCCACTACACCCTGGCCGACCTGACGATGGCCACCAGCCTGGCGGCACGGACCGCCCTGGCAATCGACAACGCGCGACTCTTCGCGGACCAGCAATCGGCGGTCCGGGCCCGGGACCAGTTCCTCTCGGTCGCGGCCCATGAGTTGAGGACCCCGATCTCGAGCATCAAGGGGTACGCGCAGTTGTTGCAGCGGGCGCAGGTCCGTCAAACCCTGACCCCCGAACGACTGCACCGTTCGATCGCCACCATCGTCATGGCCTCCGAGCGGTTGGTGACCTTGACGGACGACCTCCTGGACGTGTCCAGGCTCCAACTCGACCACATGCCGCTCCGCGCCCGCCGGATCGACTACCGGGCGCTCCTCACCGGGATCACGGACCGGTACGCCGACGCCTTCCGCGACCGGCACACCGTCTCCTTCGTCGCCACGGACGAGACGTGCGACGCGTGGGCGGACCCCGAGCGGATCGAGCAGGTGGTCATCAACCTGCTCGAGAACGCTGCCAATTACAGCCCGGACGGGGGCGACATCGATGTCCGGACCTGGTCGGACGGCGGCCGCATCTACACCGCCGTCCGCGACCACGGGATCGGGATGACGGCCGAGAGCCTGGAGGGCGCGTTCGAGCCGTTCGTCCGCGCGGCCGAAGCGGTCGAACGGGGAATCCCCGGACTCGGTCTCGGGCTGTACATCTGCCGGGGCATCATCGCCCGCCACGGGGGCGCAATCCGCGCCACCTCGGAGCCGGGGTCGGGTGCGACCGTGACCTTCTGGCTCCCGTGCGACGAGCGATCTCCGGGCACGCCCTGACATCCTCAGGCCGGCGGGAGGAGCGCCCTAAGCGCGCCGACCAGGGCATCGAGGTCCTCGTCCGTGACGTAGCCCTGGACCGAGACGCGGACCATGAGCTGGTCGCCGTGACGCGTCGACGGGACTTCGATCCCGTACTCGTCCAACAAGCGTGCCGCCAGCGCGACCGGGTCCACCGGGGGGATCGGCATCGCCACCATCTGGCTGACCCAATCGGTCGTCAAGGGCGAGATCGACGGCAGACCGGTCAGCTCGATCACCCGCGCTGCGAC
>JACCVE010000441.1 GCA_013698285.1 Chloroflexia bacterium
CCGCCGCGCCGGTCGATGTCGGCTCCCTGATCGCCAGCGCGAACGCCGCCTGGGCGGGCATCCGGTCCTATCGGGCCGTCGAGGTCAGCGGACCGGCGGGCGGCCAGCCGGCCGGCACCCCGACGACGCCGGGGGCGACGCCGCCGGGTGCGGCGGGGGATGTCCTGATCGTCGATGAGGTCGTCTTCCCGGATAGACGTCGCCAGACGATCTCGGAGGGCGGCTTGGCCTCCGAGATCATCGCCACCGGCGGGTTGCTCTACATGCGTGGGGCACTGGCGGCGACCTTCGTCGACGCCACCGCCGGGCTCACCTCCTGGGTGATCGTCGATCCGGCCCGGGTGCCGGTGGGGAGCCCACTGGCGACCTTCGTCTCCCGGTTCATCGGCCCGGAGGCCACGGCCTTCACCGCGCCGTTCGGGGTGCCATCGCCGGAGACCGCGTCCCTCCCGATCCGCTCGCTCGGGCCGGTGGCGTCCGAGAGCAGGGCGTGCGAGGCCTACGAGGTCGTCCAGACCACCCAGATCGGCGAACGGGTCGAGATCGTCCTGGCGGTGGACGACGCCGGCCTACCGTGCTATCAGGAGACCAGGGCGGGGACGATCACCAACCGTGTCACCTACTCCGGCTTCGACGGCGACATCGTGATCCAGATCCCGGACGGGGCCGTGCCCGCCGCCAACTTTGGTCCGCTCGATGTCCCGGAGGCCTCCCCGGGAGCGTCGCCGCCGGCATCTCCGACGGCATAGCGGCCGCATCCGGCCGGGACAGGGTTCACGTCAGGGCGAGGGCACCGGTCCCCACCGGGCTCCGGTCTTCCCGCGTGATGTCGAGCGCCTCGTGCATCGCCATCACCGAGCGGTGGATGCGCGCCAGTTCGGCCGGCACGATCGTCTGAGCCGCGTCGCAGAGGGAGCGCTCCGGGTCGGGGTGGGCCTCGATGATCAGGCCGTCCGCCCCGGCCGCGATCCCGGCCAGGGCCATCCGGGGCACGAGCGAGCGCTTCCCCGTCCCGTGGCTCGGGTCGACGATCACCGGCAGGTGTGACAGCTCCTTCGCCAGCGGCACGGCATTGAGGTCGAGCGAGAACCGGACCAGCGGGTCGAACCCCCGCACGCCCCGCTCGCAGAGGACCACGTTCGGGTTCCCCCCGGCCAGGACGTACTCGGCACTCATCAGCCACTCCTCGACCGTCGCCGAGAAGCCGCGCTTCAGCAGCACCGGGGTGTCCGTCGCCCCGACCCGCCGCAGGAGGGGGAAGTTGGCCATGTTGCGGGCCCCGATCTGGAGCATGTCCGCGTATTCGGCGACCATCTCGACCTGGTCCGGCTCCAACACCTCGGTCACCACCGGTAGCCCCGTCACCGCCCGGGCCGCCGCCAGGTGCTTCAGGCCCTCTTCACCGAACCCCTGGAAGGCGTAAGGCGAGCTGCGGGGCTTGAAGGCGCCCCCGCGCAGGATGTCCGCCCCGGCGGCCTTGACGGCCTCGGCCGCCTCGATCATCTCCCGGCGGCCCTCGACCACGCACGGTCCCGCCATCAGCACCGGCCGGCCACCGCCGATCTCGACCCCGCCCACCCGGACCACGCTCGGGGCCCGGTGCTCCCGGCTGGCCAGCATGTACGGTTTGTGGGATTCGCTGACGGCCCCGATCCCCGGCAGGCCCAGCAGGTCGGCACCGATCGGCGCGTCCAGCCCGATCACCTGACCCCCTCGCCCGTCCGGCATCACCCTGGCCTGGCGGCCCGTTGCCCGGGCGGCATCGACGATGGCATCGACGGTGGCTCGGGGCGCGTCGACGGTCAGCGAGATCAACATGGCGGCGGTCCTCCTCGTTAGTGGTCGTCCGTTTGGGTACCCGGCGGCGCCGGGCAACAAAAAACCGAGGCATCGGCCTCGGTCACCCGGCTCCGCTGGTTTCCTCACGTGGGCAATCAGGCCATACGCGCCTCATGCCCGACCAGCACAGCCGGGGACAGATAGGACGTAAAGCACCACCAGCCAGACGCGAACGGCACGCCGCCGCGCACCACGTTCACCGTGGTGCCGAGCATCGCCCCCGTTGTCGTCCGCCCGAGCCCGTCGTTCATGCGCGTACCCTACCGCCCGGCCGGACAGGTGTCAACCCCATGCCGGCTGACCGGCAGCCCGGCCGCGAACGCCGGGGCGACGACCGCGGTGCGTGCCCGGCGCGACGGGTCAATCCCAGATGGCTCGGGCTACACTCCCCGCGAGACCCAGGAGTCGCCGTCCCCGGAGATGCCGCTCTGCCGGCCGGTGACATGGCTCCTTCGACGCCACCGACCGGTGATCCGATCCACCGCCTCGACAGGAAAGGACCCGCCGCCGTGACCGGCGCGCCACGCGACCCCGATGATCCCACCGTCCTCCGGCCCTTGACCCTGTCACTCGACCCGGGGCTCGACCGGGCCGCCGTGGCCGGGTGGGAAGCTTGGGAAAAGGCGGCGGCGGCGGCCGGGGCGACCCGGGTCGTGGCCTGGCTGCTGCGCCGGGTCGGGCCGGACGCCGAGGCGACGGCGGAGGATTTCCTGGACACGGTCGAGGCACTCCTCGGGGCCACGGACCCGGACGACCGGGTGATGGCCCGGGCCGAGCTGGCCGAATCGATGACCGGGCACGACGACCTGATGGCCGACACGCTCTGGGACGGTGTCCTCGGCCACGCCGAATCGGTCGGCGACGGTGACATGCTGCTCGACGCCATCGGTCACCTGGCCGCCATCGCCGAGGACCACGGCGACCCCCTCGCGGCCGCCGAGTATCACCTCGCCTATCTCGCCTGGCGACGCCAGCCGGACAGCGGCGGCGACCCAGAAGATGTCCAGGCCACCCTCGAAGAGGTGGTCCGGCTGGCCGAGCGAGACGGGGCCCGGGCCGAGGCGGCCCTATTCGCCTTCCGCCTGGCCCGCTTCACCCGCCTGGCCGAGGCCGACGACCCCCGCGCGGTCGAGGGCGACTGGGAAGACGACCCCGCCCCCTACCCCATCTGGTCCTAACGCTCCGCCCCTTACCCTATCTGGCCCCGACGAGCCCCCTGTCGCCCGACCATTGGTACGTCCCTTGCTGTGCCTTTCCTTGCAGTGGACTGGACAGGCCAGTCCTTTCGCGGGTGGTCGCGAGATCGCGACCGGTCCCGCCGCGATCACCACAGAGGAGGACACCGATGGCGTTCGAACTTCCCCCGTTGCCGTATGCCACGAACGCGCTGGAGCCGCACATCGACGCGCGGACCATGGAGATCCACCACGACAAGCATCACCAGACCTACGTCACCAACCTGAATGCCGCCGTCGCGGGGACCGAACTCGAATCCATGTCTCCCGAGGACCTGATCCAGAATTTGGACCGCGTCCCCGAGGACAAGAGGACCGCCGTCCGCAACAACGGCGGCGGCCACGTCAACCACACGATGTTCTGGCAGATCATGGGCCCGGGCGGGGGCGGCGAACCGACCGGTGCCTTCGCCGGGGCCGTCATGGCCGCCTTCGGCTCCCTCGACGCGATGAAGGAGGCCGTCAACAAGGCCGGGGCGGCCCGCTTCGGCTCCGGCTGGGCCTGGGTGATCCTCGGTGCCGGGGGCGGGCTGGAGGTCGTCAGCACCCCGAACCAGGACAACCCGCTCATGGACGGGCAGAACCCGATCCTCGGCGTCGATGTCTGGGAGCACGCCTACTATCTCAATTACCAGAACCGCCGCCCGGACTACCTCGCCGCCTGGTGGAACACGGTCAACTGGGACGCGGTCAACCAGCGCTTTGAGGCCGCCCGCGCCGGCCGTTAGACGGCGCAGGGCGCAGAGATAGGCCAACTTCTCGACGACTCACCGGGCGACTTAATGCCGCCCGGTGGGTCGTCGCATGTGTCCTGGCCCCATCGGGGTGCGCTCGTGTCGCCCGGCATACCGGGACTGAACCCGTGGGGACAGATTGGCACCGGCAATGCTCCGGCGCGTGCGTTTTCGCCGCCACGGCACCCCGCACGAGTGCCGTCCGGACCCTGGTGCACACCCGTGCGAGAAGTGTTGTCGTGATCATTGCTCCCGTGGGCCGTCCCTCCCCGACCTCCGATCCCGATTGTTCCGATATCCCGGCGCGGAGACGGGGCCCGGCCGCGATCCCGGTCCACCCCGAAGCTGGCGACCAGGCCGCCGGCATCCGCGCCGTCGCCCGGCTGCGATTCGGCCACGAGTCGCTGCTCTCCGGTCAGGAGGTGGCGATCTCGGCGGTCCCGCGGGGGAAGACACCCTGGCCATCCTGCCGACCGGCGGCGGCAAGTCCGCGATCTACCAGATCGCGGGACACATGACCCCCGGCGCCACGCTGGTCATCTCGTCGCTCCTCGCCCCGCGGCGTGACCAGGTCACCGCCTTGGGCCACCACGCGATCGGCGCGGCCGCCGAGGTCAATTCGACCGTCTCGCGGAGTGATCGGGAGGCGACCTTTGCCTCGCTGGCGGCGGGCGAACTCGAATTCCTTGTCTTGGCCCCTGAGCAACCCGGCCACGACGACGTGGTCTCCGCCCTCGCCGCCGCCACGGTCAGCCTGGTGGTCGTCGACGAGGCGCACCGCGTCGATGAATGGGGACACGACTTCCGCCCCGACTACCTCCGGCTCGGCTCCGTGATCGAGGCCATGGGCCACCCGACGGTGCTCGCCCTGACGGCGACGGCGGCGGCGGCGGCGCCCGTCCGGGACGAGATCGTCGGACGGCTCCTCCTGCGCGAGCCCGCGATCATCGTCTCCGCCTTCGATCGCCCCAACATCACGCTCGCCGTCGAGACCTTCGTCGAGGGCCGCGACGGGCCCGATGCCAAGCGCAAGGCCCTCGTGGAACGCGTCGTCGCCACCGGCGACGCCGGCATCGTCTACTGTGCCACCCGGCGCCACGTTGATGAGGTGGCGGACGCGTTGGTCGAGCGCGGCGTCGAGGCGGCTCCGTACCACGCCGGGATGCGCACGGCCGACCGGGAACGGACCCAGACCGCCTTCATGGATGGAGATGTCCGGGTCATCGTCGCCACCACGGCCTTCGGGATGGGGATCGACAAAGCGGACGTGCGCTTCGTCTTCCACTACGACATCAGTGATTCGGTCGATAGCTACTACCAGGAGATCGGCCGGGCCGGACGGGACGGCGAACCGGCCGGGGCCGTCCTCTTCTCCCAGGAACGGGACCTCCAACCGCGGCGCTTCTTCGCCGGGACCGGCGGACTCGACCATGACGAGCTGGCCCGGGTGATCGACCTGGTCCGCCACCACGGTGGCCCGCTCCCGGTGTCCGCTCTCCAAGACGCCCTCGACGTGTCGGAGACCCGGATGGTGCGGATGGTCAACCGGCTGGAAGAGTTCGGCGCTCTCGCCTCGGACGCCGACGGCACCGCCCACCCGGGCGACCGGTCGGACGATCCGGACGACCTCGCGAGGGAAGCGAACCAACGCCAGGACAAGCACCGCGGGTTCGACCGGACGCGGACCGACATGATCCGGGTCTATGCCGACACCACGCGCTGCCGTCGCCAATACCTGCTGTCCTATTTCGGGGAGTACCTGCCGGAGCCGTGCCGAAACTGCGACACCTGCGCGGCGGGCACGGCCCTGGTCCCCGTCCCGGCCGACGATGGCCCGTTCGCGGTTGGCCGTCCCGTCACCCACCGGTCCTGGGGGCAGGGGGTCGTGGTCCGGTGGGAGGACGAGGCCATCGTGGTCCTGTTCGACTCCGCCGGCTACCGGACCATGGACCTGCCCTTGGTGACCGACGAGGCGCTGTTGGGACCGACGGGCTGAGCGCGGATGCCCGACCGGCGCCTGTCCCTCGCGGCCGTGGCGCCCACCGGCCGGTCCGGGGCTACAGCGGCCCCCGCGGATGTGGCATATGCTGTGCAAGGGTGAATCGGCGCCGATCAAGCCCAGCGACCCCGGACCTCTCCGAACGATCTCACCGCGGAGTGACAGTGATGA
>JACCVE010000446.1 GCA_013698285.1 Chloroflexia bacterium
ACGTACATCTCCGCTAGCATAGCGATTCAGTGGGCGGGAATCAAGGGCCGCCGGGAGGGAATACGGCTGCCGGTGCGACGTGCCGGAGCCCGGAGGAGCATCGTTCCCGAGCCCCGCCGTATTTGCCGGTGCACGGGGTCGGCCGCTCCGGACCCAGTGCGTTGACGTGGTCTGAGGCCGTCCCTATCATCAGTCCTAGCGGGGGCGGTGCCGCACGTCGGTGGCCCTGGCCACCTGGCGTGCGCCACCGTGGCGATCGGCCGTCATCGCGACTGGGAGGTCCGGGAATGGCCGAAGCGACCTCCGCCAGCGTTGCCGCGGTCCGGCGCTTCGCGGCGAAGGGGATGTCCCACGACGGCAAGGGCCGTCCGGTGGTGTCTGGCGCGATCGCGTGCGATGCCGGCGCTGGTCGGCCACACGCCTCGGGACGTTGCCGTCCGGGGGTGGCCCGGCCCGCGAATGCGATCCCGTGGTCGGGCGAGAGTGTTCACCGTGGGCCCGGCGACGACGACCCGCCGCCGGGACCGGGCGAGGCCGTGGCCCGCGAGGCCGGGCGGGACCGGCACCACCGGCCGATGCGGTCCCACGCCGCGGGACCCATCCTCCGTGATGTCGTCTCCCACGACGACGGTGTCCGGGCGACGGGCGGCGTCATCGACAGCGGCGGGCCGTGATGACGGTCGGCCCCGACCCCGCCGGGTGGCGGCGGGTAGGCACATGAGTGAGGACGAGGGCGCTGATGGTGAGTGAGGTTCGGGTGGCCCGGGGAACCGTGGCCGGGACGACCGGGCGGGCTGGACAGTTCGCCCGCCGCGCGGCGAGTTTCCGGCCATCCCTCTGGGGAGAGGTGACAGATCTCCTGGAACGCCACCCCGACCCGATCTTCTTCGGCAACGGCGCCCCGGCCGCCGAGCTGATGCCGGTCGCCCGGCTCCAGGACATGGCGTCGCGGGTTTGGGCGGAGGCGCCGGGCCGGTTGGGCTATGCCGAGCCGAACGGCTACGGCCCCCTGCGGGCGCTGATCGCGGAGCGGATGGCGGACCGGGACATGCTGGTCGGGATCAACCAAGTCCTGGTCACCAACGGCAGCCAGCAGGGCATCGACCTGGTCGGGCGCCTCATGCTGGACTCGGGCGACGGCGTGGTGGTCGAAGGGCCGACCTACCTCGGCGCGGTCCAGGCCTTCGACAGCTACGAGGCGACCTACCACGTCGTGCCGATGGACGACGAGGGGTTGGACCCTGCCGCCCTGGAGGCGACGCTGGCTGGGTCGGCACGGCCCCCGAAACTTCTCTACACCATCCCGACCTTCCAGAACCCGACCGGCAAGACGCAGGGCCTGGCACGACGCCGGGCCATCCTGGACATCGCCCGCCGGCATGGTCTCCTGGTGATCGAGGACGACCCGTACGGCGAGTTGCGCGTGGATGGCGACGACATCCCGCCGATGCGCGCCCTGGACCCGGACGTGGTCCATCTCGGGACCTTCTCCAAGACCGTCGCCCCGGGCCTGCGGATCGGGTGGGTCGCGGGACCCCGGGAGATCGTCGACCGCCTCGTCGCCGCCCGCGAGGCCGCCGATGTCCACGGCGAGCGGACGACGGCCCGAATCGTCGAGCTGGCGGCGCGGGACTTTCTCGATGGTCACCTGGAGATGGCCCGGGCTGGCTACCTGCGGCGCCGCGACACCTTGATCGAGGCGCTGGGGCGCCACATGCCGGACGGGGTGCGGTGGAACGTGCCGGAGGGCGGCTTCTTCCTCTGGTTGGAGTTGCCCGATCCCCTCGATGCCGAGGCCCTGCTGCCCCGGGCGGCCGACCACGGCATGACCTACATGCCGGGCGGCTGGTTCTACCCTGACCGGCGCCCGTGCCACGCCCTGCGGCTCAGTTTTTCCAGCCTCCCGGAGGCGCTGTTCGACCCCGGCATGGAACGTCTCGGGACCGCGATCCGGCAGGAGATGTCGGCGCGGTCAGGGTAGGGCGGCGAAGCGACGCCTCGTCGCGGGAGCGGACCGACTCACGGGGGTGGCGCTCGCCGCGCCGGTGCACCGGACGCGATGTCTGGTCCGGACCCTCCGTCCGCGAGCGGGGTCCACTGAGCGGCGCCCCCGCGGGTGTGTTCTCCGGTGTAGGGACGTGCCGGGGGGCCTCGGGGCCCGCGCGGCATGGTCGGCGGACCGGCCGCACGGCCTATACTCCGCGTTTGGGGACGGGCCCTCGCACGTTGGTGTGGGACAGGGGCCGGGATCGGGCCTGGGGTCGGGCGCCTGACCCCGGGCTCATGAGGGGGATGATGGCCGCGTGGATCTCGATACCGTACGCGACTTCTTCGCCGTGGACGACCAGCGGATCTGGCTACTGGTCGGGCTCTGCCTGGTCACCGTGCTGACCCTGCAGAGTGTCGATGCCGCGGTCGAGGGGGTCTGGCCGCACCAGAGGCGGCCGATGGCCGACCCGCCCCGGGCGCGGGGCCTGCGGGGGGGATGGAACCTCACGGCGGCCCTGGTCCTGCCTGGCTTGCTGCTCGGCATCCTGAACGTCGTCGTGATGCTGTGGCGGGATGCCCCGGGGAGTGACCTCCACCGGATCGGCGGCATCCTGGTCGCGGCGGGGTGGGCCGGATTTGTCCTCGTGACCGCCGACCGGCTCCCGGTCCGGCGCCTGGCCGCCAATCTCGGGTTGGCCGGCCCGCTGGCCCTGGCCATCTTGTTGGTCGCCGGCGACCTGCTGCTCCTGATCGGTTTCCTCGACATCCTCCCGTCCCTGGACACAGTGCGCGACGCCTTGCCACTGGTGGGGTGACGCGCGCCGGAGTGATGCCGGCGGCGGCGCGTCGCGCCAGCTTGCCGGGAGTCCCGCACGGTTTTGGGACGTTCGTCGCCTGTACACCATTCCCGAACGCGGTACCCTTCCTGCGACGCCCGCGCTTTTCCGCTCGTCGGGGCGTGGGCATGGTCGGGACACACGGGTGCCAATGGCAGGGTATCGCGCGGCACAGCACCACAACCCGGACCGCGAGACCGCCCACTCCCAAGAGCCGGGTGCGGCCTCGCCGGGCCCGCGGGCGGCCAGGAACGACGGTGATCCCCCCGGTCCCGCTCGGGCACTTCCCCGAGCCTCGGGGCATCGCGATACCGTGCCACTAGAGGTCCGATCCGGTCTGGAGCTGGGACCGCTCGGCTCCGCGATCGGGTTCGGGACGGTGGCCGACTTCGGGGCCGAGGACCCGCGCGCCCTGGCGGTGCCGGCGGAGCGACTCCCTGCCCGCCCACGCTACGCCCGCGCGGGGCGGGCGGTGGGAGGGGTGCTCGGCATGCTCGCCCGCCGCGCCGTGACATTCGGGACCGCGGCCCTGGCCACCCTGAGGAGCCCGGCGACGCGGGCCACGGTCCAGCGGGGGGCGACCCACGGGGCCCGGGGTACGGTCTCGACCGCCAGGCTCACCTGGGGGGTAGCCGGGTGGCTGGTGACCCGGCTCGTGCCGATCGGGCACCCCCTCTTCGCCAACGAGGCCTTCCGGACATTCTGGCTATCCCGCCTCGCGGTCCAGACATCCCAGGGCGCGCTGCTCTATGGGCTGTTGATCGTGGTCGCCGACCGGACCGACGCGACCTTCTTCAACGCCCTGTTCGTGGCCTGCTCGATCGTGCCCTCGGTCGTCTTCGGGCTGCCGGGCGGGATCGTGGTCGATGCCCTGCCCAGGAGACCGCTGATGGTCGGGCTGAACCTGGCCCGGTTCGTCCTCGTCTTCTCGTTGCTGATCCGGGAGCCGTCGCTGGGCAGCATCTTCGCCGCCACGCTCGGGATCTGGGTCATCCACCAGTTCTATTCGCCGTGCGAGAGCGCGGTGGTCGCCGCCCTGGTCCCACCGGATCGCTTCGTCGCCGCCCAAGCCCTCTCTAACCTCGCCCTGACGCTGGCCCAGCTCCTCGGCCTGGTCCTGCTGGCGCCGGTCCTCCTCAAGTTCGCCAACCCGAGGATCCTATTCGCCGTGATCGCCACCGGGTTCGCGATGGCAGCGATGCTCGCCGCGCTGCTGCCCCGGCTCGACGAGCACCTGGACCCGGTCCGGCGGGCGCGGGCCAACCGGGTCGGGCTGAACCGGCCGCCGCGATCGTTCCGCACCGCCGTGACGGCGATGTCGAACGGCTGGGACGTCGTCCGCCGCGACAAGCGAGCCTTCGAGGCGCTGGCCGACGACATGATGGTGGGGATCGGGATGACCTCGCTGGTCGTGATCATGCCCATCTACCTGGAGCGGGTCCTCGGCACGGCCAAGGAGAACACCGTCTTCGTCTTCGCCCCGGCCGCACTGGGACTGGTGGCCGGGTTGCGGGTCGCCCCGTTGATCGGCCGGTCCGCCGGGGCCGGGCGGGTGGCGACGGTGTCGCTGATGGGGTTCGCCCTCATCATCGGCTCGTTCGGCTTCGTCGAGCGATTGGCCTGGTTCCTCGAAGCCCGGCTCTACGTGCCGCTGGCCGAAGTGGCGGACCTGGCCGGCCTGTCGACGCTGGTCCTGCTCTCGATGCTGCTCTCGATCCCGGCCGGGTTCGCCTCGGCCCTGGTCGGCGTGACGACCCGTTCGGTCCTCCTGAACCGGACCCCACCCGCGGCCCGGGGCCAGGTGATCGCCACCCAGAACCTGCTGGGCAACCTGGCCGCGCTGGTGCCGACGCTGCTGACCGGGGCGATCGCCGACATCGTCGGGGTCGAGCCGATCGCGGTCGCCGTGGCGGTGGTGATGCTGGGCGGGGCGTTCATCGCCCACACCTTCTACCGGCAGCCGGCCACCCCGGACCTGGCATTGGGACCGGGGTAAGAGACACCGGGGCGATCGCGGTGGTCGTTCGCCCGGGTGTGGCCGCGACGGTCCGGAGACGGGAACGTCTCCCAAAGCATGGGTAGGAACCGCGCACGAAGTGGTGGGGAGACCAGGGAGGATACGAGGTCCTCCCCTTCGAATCGTTCGCGTTGGCAATTTCATCCGTCGTGACGCTCTTTGGTGTTTATCCCTTACATACGTAGGTTTGAATCTCTTGTCCTCCCGCCAACAGTAGGCGGCGCCAGTAGCTGTCTAGATGCTCTGTGCTACTGAAAAACGGATCGTTGAGGGGAACATCATTCTCGAACGACAGGAGAACACCGAACTCTCTCTACGGAATCGATTCTCGATCGGCACCCGCATGATATCGGGCGGGAATGACGTTGTCCCGGATCGGTAGCGCTCAGGTGCCGACGAGGGCGGCGGCCACGATCAGTTGTTCGATGATCGGGCGGGGGGAGACGAGTTCCTCCGGCTGGACGCGGCGGGAGATGCCGGCCACGACGACCAGGTCGAGGTCGGGCACCAGGTAGATGAACTGGCCGCCGTAGCCGAGGGCGAAGGCGACCGGATAGCCATAGACCTCGGTCACCCACCACTGGTAGCCGTAGGGCACGCCGCCGGTCGAGTCGCCCGCGCTCTGGTAGGTGATCGCCTCGGCGACGTAGTCGGCCGGGACGATCTGCTCGCCTTCCCAGCGGCCCTCGTCCAGGTAGAGCCGGCCCAACTTGGCCATGTCGCGGGCGGTGAGGTGGAGGCCGAAGCCGCCGGTCGCCTCGTCCTGGGGCGAGCGCTCCCACTTCCCGGGCACGATCCCCAGCGGGTCGAAGAGGCGCTCCTGGGCGAACTCGGCCGTGTCCTGGCCGGTCACCTCGGTGACGATCACACTCAGGAGGTGCGAGCCGCCGCTGTTGTAGACGTAGGTCGTCCCCTGCTCGGCGACGACCGGCTGGCTCAGGGTCAGGGTGACCCAGTCGTCGCTGGCGATCAGGTCCGGGTAATCCGAGTACGCCGACCAGTCCAGGCCGGAGGTCATCGTCAGCAGGCTGCGGACGGTGATGCCGGCCGTGCGGGGGTCGGCATCGGCCGGGATGCGGTCGGGGATCAGGTCGCCGATGGTCTGGTCCAGGCTCTCGAGGTCACCGTCGGCGAGGGCGATGCCGATCAGGGTGCTGACGACGCTCTTGGTGACGGAGCGGACATTGATCGGCTCGTCCGCCTCCTGGCCTCCGTAGTACCGCTCGTAGACCAGATTCCCGCCCCTGGCGACGACCAAGGCCGAGATGTCCGGCAGTTCGGCATCGGCCCGTTCGCCCGCCTGATCGAGGAGGCTGGCGTCCATGCCCTCCTCGGCCGGGTCGGCCTCGGGCCACGGTTGAGATGGCCGGGACGGTTCAGCGGTGGCCGTTGCCGTGCCCGATTGGGCG
>JACCVE010000469.1 GCA_013698285.1 Chloroflexia bacterium
CCGTTACATCGCCCGGCCCGATGACCTGCTGGCCGCCGAGCGGGCCATCCGCCGCCGGGTCGAGGCCAGGCTCGTCGGCGGCTGAGCCCTGTCATGCCTGTCCCGCGCTAGTGCGGTTCTCTCGACGGTCACCAGACACGGCCTACCGGTGATGTCGTGAGGGTGCGCGTCACATTTCCGGGAAACGTCGTGGCATGGCTCGCACGACCCCTGCGGACGAGCTTGGCTAGGCGTCGCGCGCATGACGGCGGAGACCCGCTCAGCCCGTCGGGAACCCCGGATGACCACTTTCCCGGAATCTTGACGGCCACCCGTGGCCGGGTGCGTCGGCGATCTCGGCGAACTCGCCCGCGTCCCACCGGCGGAGGAATTCCTCACCGCTCATGTTCATCAGCCTGCGGGCCTGATCATCGAAGATCGCCCGTCCCTCTTCGGTGGTCGTGAACCTGATCGGTGCCTGGATGTCCGGTCCCGACGTGGTCATCGTCGATTCCTCCCCGACGCCGCATGCGCTCTTCAGGGTATCGTCCTCTCTCACTCGCGAGAGCCATTGAACCCGTGCCCTCCCCCATTACTGCCCAGGCGGCACTGGCATCGCGCTCGCCGACGGCGGCGCGGGGAGGGACACCTCGGCCGTAGTCGTCGTGCCCAGGAGGTAGACGCCGACATCAGGGGAGGTCCAGACGCGGCGGTAGGACGTGCCGGCCATCAGGAGGCGGTCGGACTCGCCGGCGTACTGGTAGAGGGAGACGATCGCGCAGGGGGTGAAGTCGTCGAACGGGGGCTCCCAGGCCAGGGGGGCGGTGGCGTTCTCGGGGGCCACGGCCTGGAGACGACGCGGCCCGCCGACCGCTTTCCCCAGGGCCACCCACAAGGGGTATTCGTCGTGACCGAACCAATAGAGGCCGACATCGTCGCAGCCCGTCGCCTGGATGGCCGCCGCCGCCCCGGCGTAGGGGTCGGTCGCCCCCAACTCGGCGGCGACGTAGCGTTCTTGGCGGTCGGTCGTGAAGAGGCTGCCCGCCGTCTCCAGCGGCCGCCGGAAGTCGTCCCCGACCAGGGGGCGGCGCTCGGCGTAGAGGAGGTAGGGGATCGCCCCGGCGAAGAGGACCACCAGGAGCACGGCGGGCACCGGGCGCCAGCGGATGCGGCCCAGGGCGATGGCGATCACGGGAGCTGCGAGGACGAAGAGGGTCAGGTGGAGCCTGGTCACCCACGGGGTCCACTTCAGCACCAGGGCGAAGAGGAGGGCCCCGGCGATGATGGCGGCGGCGTAGGGCAGCAGCCCGGACCGGCGCCGGAGGGAACCGGCCGACAGGACCAGCACGGCCGCGACGAGGGCCAGGGCCAGGTGGAGGGGGTTGCCGGCGATGTCCTCGTCGGTCCGGGTCGGGCTGACGTCGAAGAGCTGGTAGGTCCACGTGGTCCGGATGTCGTGGGGGTCGGCGCCGAACTGACGGTGCAGGTCGCCGATGGCATAGACCATGGGCACGGTCGAGCCGGGCAGGGCCGTGTGCAGGGCCAGGTTGCGGACGACGTTCGAGGCGAGGGTGGTCACGGTGAAGACGTCGTTGGTGTACTTGCCGTAAGTGGTGCCCGGTGGTCCCTCCTGGCCGGGACCGACCGGGGACCCGTACAGGTCGTAGTTCCGGGCGTAGTGCCCCGCGTTCAGGGCCAGGGCGACCAGCGAGATCGCCAGGACCGGCTTCCAGCCGGAGAGGCGTAGCGAGCGCAGGGCGGACAGCCCGTACCAGACCAGGAACGGCAAGGCGAAGAGGTAGGCCGTCGATTTGGTCAGGAGAGCCAGCCCGAGAGCGGCCCCGGCCACCAGGCCGAATTGCCAGTCGCGGTCGGCCCTGAGGCGTAGCAGGAAGTGGACGCAGGCGACCAGCCAGAAGGTGGCCACATAGTCGTTCTGGGCGGTGGCACCCTGGAGGATGCCCATCGGAATGGTGGCCGCGACCGCCGCCGCGATCACTTGGGTCCGGCGGTCGGCCCCGAGGTCCCGGGCGAGGAGGGAGACCCCGGTGATGCTCCCGGCCATCGCGAACCACTGGACCAGATTGGCCCACCGGTCGCCGTCGCTGAGCAGTTGGAGGTGGAGGATGGCGAACTCCGCCCCCGGCGCGTGGGAGAGCTGCCAGGGCACGGTGGTCGGGTAGAAGTCCAGGGAACGGTTCTGGATCCAGTGAGCGACGCGGGGCATGTGGTAGTTGAGGGCGTCGGGCGTGTTCGGCGGGGAGAGGATAGCCGTGATCCCGACCAGGCCGGTGACGGACACGATGCCGC
>JACCVE010000477.1 GCA_013698285.1 Chloroflexia bacterium
CCCCTGCTCGACGCCGCCGCCCGGGCCTGGGAACGCCTCCCGGCCGCCGAGGCCAACGCCACCATCCGCCGCGCCGCCGCCCAAGTGGCGGGGGAGACCCCCCTCCGGCGCCTCGGCACCCGGGGCCAGCAGGGCCTGATCCACCTCGACCACGCCTACTGCGCCCCCCGCCGCTGCTACGAGTGCCCGGTCGCCCACCTGGTGTTGGCTGCCGGTGCCGGGGACGCTGGAATGGGCGAGGCCACCTGAACATCATTGGCCGGACAAGCTGAGCACGGGGATTCCCCACCTGTAGGGGCGCCGCTTGCCGCGACCTCTTGCCGACGAGACTGTCCAATGTGGGACGTACGTTCCTGAAAAGGACGCGGCAAGCGGCGCCCCTACCGACCGTGTGTGCCGGAATCGTGGCCGCGCATCAGCCACGTCCTTCAATCGATTCAGGCCGTTAGAATGCGGCATCGGTTACGCGGTAACACGGTGGGCGTCGCGGCCGGCCCGCCTCCCGGCCTTCCCTTCCCCGAAAGGCTCCCGACCATGCGATGGCACCCGATCACGATGACCTATCACGTCCGTTCCTACCGCTTCGGGGAGCGCCTGATCCCCGACCTGCTCGGCAAGCGCGGCGTGCCGGACGGCATCGTCGCCGAGAGCTGGGAGATCAGCGACCACGCCGAGACCACGGCCACGATCACCAACGGCCCATTCGCCGGCAAGACGCTGCGGGACCTGGTCACGGCTCACCCCGAGGGGTTGGTTGGGAAGGGGTGGTCGGGGGACCGGTTCCCGATCCTGGACAAGTTCCTCGACGCCTCGCACATGCTGCCGGTCCACCTCCACGCCGACGACGCCACGGCCCGCCGGAAGTACGGCGAACCCAACGGCAAGGACGAGGCCTGGCACATCCTCCACTGCGAGCCCGGCGCCACGATCCTGGCCGGGATCATCCCCGGCACTCCCGCGGAGGCGATCGCCGACGCCTTCCGGCGGGAGGACTACGACGCGGTGATGCCCCGCTACGCGATCGAGGCGGGCGACACGGTCTATGTCCCCGGCGGCGTCATCCATTCCTTCGGACCGGACACCCTGATCTTCGAGGTCCAGCAGACCTCCGACCTCGCCGTCTCGGTGATGCCGGTCGACCTCTACGGCAACCGGCTGGACGAGGCGACGTGGGCGGCCAACATCGCCGCCGCGATGGACGAGCTGCGGACCGGCTTCCTGCCCCGCCCCCACCACGGCCTGACCCGCTGGACCGGCACGAACCGGTACGTGGTCTGTTGCGCCGGGCCGCACTTCGCCCTGGAGCGCTGGAACCTGGTCCAACCCCACCGCGAGCCGGCCCACCCGGAGCGCTGCTTGACACTGACCAACCTGGGCGACCCGGTCGGCATCGCCTGGGACGGCGGCGTCGAGACCCTCGACAGGGCGACGTCCTGCGTCATCCCGGCGGCGATGGGCGCCTTCAGCCTGGTCCCGGACGGCAGGGCGGTCCTGCTCGCCTGCTACGTGCCGGACCTGGAGCGCGACATCGTCGCCCCCCTCCGGGCGGCGGGGTACAGCCGGGACCAGATCGCGGGCCTCGGCGAGGTCGCCGTCTGAGGGGGCAGGGGGCAGGGGGCAGGGAAATGTACCGTGGATGAACGCGCGGCTTCACCGTGTCGCGCCCCGGGGCTCGACCATGCCAGCGATGGGGCTGACGGTCGTGGTGGGAGCGAGGAGCCCGTTCGGCTCGGTGACCTGGATCGGTGGCTCGGTACCTTCCTGCATGCGGAGCGGTTCGCGGGCCGGGATGATCCCCACGGCGTCTGGCACCCAGCCGAACGGCCGGTCCGACGGGTCGGGCTCCTGCTCGCGCCCTGGCCGGGCCTGGTCGGTTGGGTCCGGGCCGAGCGGCTCGATGCCCTGGTCGTCCACCGGCCGTGGGACCTGCCGCTCGTCGCCCTGGGAGACACCGGCGTCCTCGCCTATCACCTGGCCTTCGACGAGCGCCTCACCCTCGGGTATAACCCGTCCCTGGCCGCCGCGTTGGGGATGACTGACCCCGAGGTCCTCGGTCGCAAGGAGGGTCGCCCGATCGGGATGATCGGGGACGTGCCCGAGGCCACCCTGGCCGACACCCTCGCGACCCTGGCCGCCCTCTTCGCCGGGGTCGAACACGCCCCGCGGGTTCCCCGGGGCCGGGTGAGCCGGGTTGCCGTGGTCGGAGCGATGACCGCCGCGCTGATTCACGAGGCCCACGACCGGGACGCCGGTGTCTACGTCACCGGCCAACTCCGCGCCCCGGCCCGGGACGCCCAAGCCGAGACTGGCCTGCCGGTCATCGCGGTCGGCCATGCCCGCTCCGAGCGGTACGGGCTTCGCACCCTCGCCGTCGCGCTTCGGACTGCCTGGCCCACGATCGACATTGTCCCGGCGCCCTGACCGCCACGCCCGCGGCATCTGCCCGCCGGGCGCCATGAGTCCCGCCACGGATCAGATCACCGCCGCGCCGCTGATCCCGCCCACATGACGGGACATCGGTCGTCCTTGGACCCCGGGCGCCGGACCGCCCGGTCGTTGGCCGCCCGATCGATGTCCGACCGAATGCGGGTAAACACGGAAATCGCGGCCGGACCCGACGGCTCCTCACCGGGGCGAGTGGTCAGGTTCGCGTGTCGGAGAGCGACGCGCCCGACAGCTCCGCGTCGTGCGCCCGCAACGACCCGTTCGCCAGCACGCCCTGAATCAACGCCGCGCGGGCCATCGCGTCTCGCTCTTGTTGGGCGAACCGCTTGGGCATGGTCGATTGGGTCCGCCACCGGGACCGGTCGGCCAGGCGGCGCGCCAGGGCCGCCTGCTCCTCCAGGGCCCGCAGGGCGGACCAGAGCGCTTCCTCCAATGACATCGCCCTGCTCATCGAGCAGGCTGCCGGACGAATAGGCGTGGCCGACCCGGCACCGGAAGCGGAGGACCTGGTCGTCCTGGATCTCCCAGAGCACACCGCCGCAGTCCGGGCACCCGAACACGGACGGGATGCCCGGGCGGTCGTCGCCGCTCATCGCCGCCAGGTCGTTCTCGGCCATCTGGTTCTCCTGTTCCATCTCCCGCGAGACGCCCGGCATCGCCTCGGACACCGGCTCGTGCGCCAGGCGCCCCAACAAGCCCCCCATCTCGGCCACGGGCACCACGTGGTCGATCGCGACGGACTGGATCGCGTTGCGGGGCATGGCGGGGAAGAGGGCCTCGCCGGGGTCCTGCGCGACCGCCACCCCGCCCCGCCCCTTCACCGCCGCCGACCCGGCCGCGCCGTCGTCCAGCGCGCCGGAGAGGACCGCGCTCACCACCCGCGTCCCATAGGCCCGGGCGGCCGACCGGAAGAGGACATCGACCGCGGGACGGTGCCTGTTCTCCCGCGGCCCCCGGGACAGCCCGACCTCCCCGTGCCGGACGAGCAGGTGGTGGTCGGGCGGTGCCGCGTAGATCCGGCCGGGCTCGATCGGCGCACCATCCACCGGGTGCACCGCCGGCAGCGGCCCGGCCCGGCCCAGGATCTCGGGCAACTGGCTATTGGCGTTGGCCGGCAGGTGGAGGACGATGAAGACCGCCGCGGGGAGGTCCGGAGGCAACGAGCGAGCAAGGCTAACCAGGGCCTCGACCCCGCCGGCCGACGCCCCGACGACGATGATGTCGTGTCCAGGCACGCTCGTTCTCCCTCATCACCGGCGAGGGCCATCCATGGCCGACCCGGACCGATCGTCGTTCGCGCGGCGCATTGCCGCCGCGAGTCGCCCCGTCGTCTGTCACATTCTGTGCCAGGCATCCGGCACTCGACCCAGATCACACCCGTGTGGCGGAGACCACACCCACCGGCGTCCCTCGCACCTGGGCCAAGGATGGCATGATGTGGGGGCGTATACTCATCTCCTGCACACGAATCTCGACGTTTCGCGGACCCGTTCGCACGTGTGACCGATCCGGGCCCACCTGACCCAGGCATCCGAGCGCGTGGCCACGGCCGCGACCACGGGGGACACGATCTTGACGGACCAGCAGCCCGCCTCGCGACTCGTCGTGATCGGCTCGTCCGCCGGTGGCATCGACGCGCTGGCCCGGCTCGTCACCACGCTGCCCACCGACTTCCCGGCCCCGATCGTGGTCGCCCAGCACCTCGACCCGCACCGCGTCAGTCACCTCGGCGAGATCCTGGCCAACCGCAGCACCCTGCCGGTGCGGGTGGTGGATGACCACGAGCATCTGGAGCCGGGCGTCGTCTACGTCGTACCATCGAACCGTCACGTCGAGGTGACCGACCACGAGGTCCGCCTGCGGGCGCCGGACCAGGCCCTCTCCAAGCCCTCGATCGACCTGCTGCTCAGCAGCGCCGCCGAGAGCTACCGGGACGGCCTGATCGCCGTGATCCTGACGGGGACCGGTGCCGACGGTGCCGACGGCGCCTGGCATGTCAAGGCCCTCGGCGGCACCGTGATCATCCAGAATCCCGACACCGCCGCGTTCCCCGCCATGCCCCTCGCCCTGGCCCCCTCGACCGTCGACATCGTCACCGGCCTCGATGCCATCGGTCCCCTCCTCCACGACCTGCTGACCGGCGCCTTCGTGATTCCCCCCTTTGACGACGACGACCAGTTCCGCGCGGTCCTCGGCCAGTTACGGGACCGCAGCGGCATCGACTTCTCGGCCTACAAGACCCCGACCATCCGCCGCCGCCTCCAGCACCGCATGGCCGCCACCGGCGCCAGGGACTTCGCCGCCTACGTCCAGCGCCTCCAGCGCGACCCGGGCGAGTACCAGCGGTTGGCCAACAGCTTCCTGATCAAGGTGACGGAGTTCTTCCGCGACTCGGACCTCTTCGCCCACGTCCGCGAGCGGATCCTGCCAGCGGTGATCGCGGACGCCCGTGAACGCGGCGAGCTGCGCCTGTGGTCGGCGGGCTGTGCCACCGGCGAAGAGGCCTACTCCCTCGCCATCATCCTGACCGAGGTGCTGGACGGGGACATCGGTCGCATGACCATCCGTGTCTTCGCCACCGACATCGACCACGACGCGATCGCCTTCGCCCGCCGTGGCGTGTATCCGCGCACGGCCCTCGCGAACCTGTCGCCGGAGCAGATCGAGCGGCACTTCCTCCGGCGAGAGGATGGCACCTATGAGGTCAACAAGCAGCTTCGGTCCCTGGTCGTCTTCGGCCAACACGACCTCGGCCAACGCGCCCCCTTCCCCCGCATCGACCTGGCGCTCTGTCGAAATGTCCTGATCTACTTCACCCCCGACCTCCAACGGCGGGCACTGCAGCTCTTCGCCTTCGCCCTCCGCGATGGCGGGTACCTCGCCCTCGGCAAGGCCGAGACCGCGACCCCGTTAGCGACGTCCTTCACGCTCGAGAACCCGCGGCTCAAGGTCTACCGCCGGGCCGGTGACCGGGTCATGTTCCCGCCACCTCGCCTCTCGCCGCACGGCACGCTGTCGCGCCGAGCCGCTCCCTTCCCCGCGCGGGCGAATGCGATGGACTCGACCGGCCGGGATGGTCCTGAGCCAGCCGAGCGGGCGCGGCCATCCGCCGAGCGCTCGGAGGCGCTCCTGGCTCACCTGCCCCTCGGCGTCGTCCTGGTCGGCCCGTCGTACGATATCCAGCTCATCAATCCCGCCGCCCGCTACCTCCTCGGCATCCATACCCCGGCGATCGGCGACGACCTGATCCATACCCTCCAAGGGGATCTGCTGGCCCCGGTCCGGGGCGTGATCGACACCGTCATCCGGACCGGGGAACCGGCCACGGTCCGGGCGATTGCCACGGACACCGTCACGGGTGAGAACCGCCCCGTCGAGATCGCCTGCCACCCCGAGGGGACCGGACCCGCCGTCCGGACTGCCCCGGGTGTGATGCTGGTCGTCAGCGACGGTTCTCGTGCCGCCGACGCGGCGACCGAGCGGACCGCGCGGGACGAGACGATCGACCGCCTGACCCAACAGGTCGGACGGCTGACCGGGGCCAACCGGCAGTTGCTGGACGCGAACCGCGAGTTGACCGCCGCGAATACGGATTTGCTCAACGCCAACGAGGAGTTGATGGTCTCCAACGAGGAGGTCCAGGCCGCGACCGAGGAGGTCGAGACCCTCAACGAGGAACTGCAAGCGACCAACGAGGAACTGGAGACCCTCAACGAAGAGCTGCAGGCCACCAACGAGGAGTTGAGCACCACCAACGAGGACCTCGAGAACCGGGGGGTGGAACTCCGGGAACTGGCCGGCTCGTTGGAGCGGCAACGGCGGACACTGGAGATCGAGCGCCGGCGCTTGGGCGAGATCGTCGCCAAGGCACCCTCGATGATGGTCGTGATGTCCGGTCCCGCCCACCTCGTCGAACTCGCCAACGTGGGTGCCTCTCGCCGCGCCGTCGCGGCCGGCGACCGTCCAGGCGACTCGATCGTCGGCCGGACCGCCCGCGAGGCGATCTCGCCCGTCGCCAATCCACGCTTCTTCGAACTCCTCGACCAGGTCTACGCGACCGGGGAGCCGTTCGTCGGCCAGAAGTTCTCGTTCTGGATCGATCAGGACGGGGAGGGCGGGATCGAGGAACGGTACCTCGACATCTCGCTGGTGCCCTTGCCGGATGTCCGGGGCGGTGTCGAGGGCATCCTGTGCCACAGCGTCGATGTCACCGACCAGGTCAGCGCCCGCGAGGCCCAAGATCGGTTGATTGCCCAGCTCACCGACGAGGGGGACCGCCTCAACGCGATCCTGACGGAGATGGCCGACGCCGTCATCGTCGTCACCGCGGACGGCACCCCCGTGCTGACGAACCCCGCCTATGACCGCACCTTCGACGGGACGCTCGACCTCAGCGGGGAGGACGGCCAGCCGCTCCTCTCCGACCAGACGTTCTGGACGCGCGCCGCCCGGGGCGAGGCCTTCGACATCGCCTTCTCCGGCAGCGGCCCGGATGGCCGCCGCCGCTGGTTCGAGGCGACCGGACGCCCGGTCGCGCGCGACGACACCCTGCGCTGGGGGGTGATCGTGATCCGGGACATCACCGACCGGAGCATCCGCCGGCTGCAGGACGAGTTCCTGGCCGTCGCTGGCCACGAGCTCCGGACCCCGCTGACGGCGGCCCAGGGCGCGATCCAACTGGTGATCCGCCGCCTCGGCCGGATCGAGGACGACGGCGGCGCCCGCCGCTACACCGACCTCGCCCTACAGCAGGTGCGCCGGATGACGATCCTGATCGACGACCTGCTCGACGTGGCCCGCCTCCAGTCGGGACGGCTCCAGATCCATCGGTCCTCGCTCGACCTGTCGGCGTTGGTCGAGCGGACGATGCGGACCGCTGAGCTCCTCGCCACGGGCCAGACGATCGAGATCGATCTCCCCTCGACCCCGCTCGTCATCGAGGCCGATGCGAACCGGCTCGAACAGGTGCTGCTCAACCTGCTGACCAACGCGATCAACCACGCCCCGGGCTCGGAGCGCATCGTCATCCGCGCGGCCGTCGCGGCGACCGCGGAGTGGGTCGAACTCCAGGTCCGAGACTTTGGGACCGGGATCGCCCCCGACCAGCTCGAGCGGATCTTCACCCGCTTCACCCAACTGCGATCGGGCGACGACCATTCCCGGGGCCTCGGCCTGGGCCTCTTCATCGCCCGGGAGATCGTCCTGGCCCACGGCGGCACGATCTCGGTCGCCTCCACCGTCGGCGAGGGGACCACCTTCACCATCCTACTGCCGCG
>JACCVE010000484.1 GCA_013698285.1 Chloroflexia bacterium
AGGTGAACCTGTCCGGGGCGTTCTACGTCGCCCAGGCCGTCGGGGCCGGGATGGTCGAGCGGGGATACGGCCGAATCTTGTTCCTCGGTTCCGTCTCCAGCCTGCTGGGTCATCCGAACCACGCCCCCTACGCGGCCTCGAAGGGGGGTGGCGCCCTGCTGGTCAAGGTGCTGGCCTCGGAGTGGGCACCGCACGGGGTGACGGTGAACGCGATCGGGCCGGGCTACACCGAGACGCCGCTGACGGCCGATCACCTGGCCGACCCGGTGGTGAGGGCGGCCCTTGAAGCCCACGTCCCGATGGGCCGCCTGGGCACCCCGGACGACTTGGTCGGGGCGGCGGTCTACCTCTGCTCTGACGCCGCCCGCTTCGTCACCGGCCAGACGCTGTACGTCGATGGGGGGCGGACGGCGGACTGAGGGACGGAGTCGGAAGTCGGAAGACGGTCGGGGGGCCTTTCCGCTACCCGGCGTGGACGTCGCGGGTGGGTTCCGAGCACGGGGGGCTGCCTCGCGTGATGTGACCTTTGGGGGGCCGTGAACCTTTACGCTGGCGGGTGGAACAGAGAGTAGCCAGACGTGTCGCTGTCCCGCCAGGTGCGGGGACCGACCGCGCCCCTGGTCGAGTCTCATCGTCACCGTGGCCCCAACTCGATCGGAGCCCACATGTCCGGCCTGTCGCGTCGCGTGTCGATCCTCCTCGTTCTCCTGACGCTGACCCTGATGCTCACGGGGACGAGGCGGGCGGCTGTGGCCCAACCGGTCGGGGGGGACTCCCCGCCGCGCCTCGATCTGGCGGCGATGGCCCTCACGGCCGGGGACCTAGCCGACGCCGGGTTGGCCGGGGCGACCATGGCCTGGGGTGAGGAGACGGTCTCCCCCGGCGCGGTCGTCCGGACGGCGGGGCGGTTCGGCCAAGACCAGGCGGTCGCGGACCTCCTGGACGAGACGGGTTGGGTCGGGCAATACGTCGCCGACCTGTACGTGATCGGCCAGACCAACGATCCCGGTGCGCCGCCGGTGGAGGTGTCGGTGGGGATCGTCCAGTTCGCCGGGAGCGGCGGGGCCCGCCGGGTGTTCGATGCCCGGGCGGGGGCCGGGGCCTTCTTGCTCGGGCCGGTCGGATTGGGCCGGTACGAGCCCCAGCCGCGGGGACCGGTCACCGACGCTGAGGACATCACCGTCGAGACGGTCGGGGACGCCTCGGCGACCTCGCTCGGCGACGTTCCGGCCACCGCGTTGGGGGAAGGCGTCCCCGGGACGAACCCGCGGAGCGTCACCGTGGCCACGACCTTCCGGACGGGGGGCACGGTGGCGTCGGTGACGATCACGACCGTCTCCGCGGATGGCGAGGACCCGGCCGCCGCCGACCCGGAGGCCATCGGACCGGCCCGGGCCGAGGCCCTGGCGGCGCGCCTGCTCGACCGGATCGGGGAGGTGGAAGGTGCGGACGATTCTCTGGGCTCCATGCTGGTCCAGCTCGACCCGGGGCCGGGTGATGACTTCGACGCGCCCACGGCGCTGACGGTCTACCGGCGCCTGGCGGGGGAGACGACCGGGTTCCGGGGCGGACCGGCCGAGGCGGCGACACTCGGCGCGGGATACGACGCGGCCGGGGTCGAGGAGGCCCTACTGTCGATGGCCTCGGTCCAGTACACCGATACCTGGAGCCCGATCGAGTTTGCCAATGCCACGGTCGGGATCCACCGCCTGGCCGATGCCGACCGGGCCGACGCCTACCTCACGACGCTGGTCGAGGAGGCCGAGGCCGGACACCCGATCCGGGACGCGATCGAGGGGAGCATGGACCTCGTCGCGTACGAGGTCGTGGCCGGGGCGGAGACGTTCGGCGACGAGTCGGTCACGCTGTCGCGGCCGGAACCGATGACGAGATATCTCGAGCTGCCGGAGCCAGAGGTGGACTACGCGCTGTATGCCCGGGCGGGCGACTACGTGGTCTACGTCGACCTGGCGCCGAACAACGGCGACGACCCCTTCCCGCCGATCGGCGGGGCCGACTCTCTGGCGGCGGCCGGGCAGGTCATGGCGGCCCAGGTCGCCTGCCTGGAGGCGGGGGCGTGCCCCGATCCGGTCGCTCTCCCGGTCGCGGGCATCTTCGACCCCCGGTTCGAATTCGACGTGGCCGCGCCTCTGCCCGGATCCGACCCGGCGACCCCCGCTCCACTGGCCTTCCAGAACATCGAGGGGTCCACGTTCGCGAGTCCGAGTCACGGGCTCAGCGTGACCTGGGACGAGGCCGACTGGGACGTGATCGGGACCTTCGACCAGGACACGAACGAGGGGTTTGGCCTGACGACCGGGACGAGTGACGCCTACGTCATTTCCTCCGACGCCGGCGGGGGCGGGAGCGCGAGCCCGAGGGCCTGCCTCGGCGACTTCGCCCGGTGGCTGGAGGGGGAAGGCGCGGTAGATGTCGAGGTGATCGAGGCGCCCCGCGTGGATGGCGACGTGGCCCGGGCGACCTACGGGAACGGGCCGAGCGTCGCCGACCGGCCATTCCTGGCGACCATCCGGTGCGAGTCGTTCGACGCGGGCGCCTCGATGCTGGCGATCTACCACCTCGTCCCAGAAGACGCGGCGGAGGCCGAAGGGGCGCTGCTCGACGCCCTGATCGAGGGGCTCGAGGTGTCCCGGTAGGACCAGCCGTTCAGAGGCGGCGATGGCCGCTTGGCGCGGGGAGAGATGAGGCATTGTCCCGCATCGTCGCCTTCTCTATCCCGTCGATGCGCGGGGCGATGAGGGATCCTGTCTTCGTCGTCGTGAAGAACCGACCGTCGTGGACTCACACTCCTGGCAATGTCCGCGGTGCCTTGAGGCACACCTGCCGGCGATCCGTCCTATCGAGGTCATCGAGGAGCGATTACACCAGGACGGTGAAATACCGGACGTGCCGGATGTCATCATCGGGGAACGACGACTCGCGGAGAGCGGCGATATCCAGCCACTCGTAGGGCGTCTTCTCGAGACACCCATCGGAGCGCCGGTCGTTGCCGGAGCGCCGCACCACCGTGGCCCGGGAGGACACAAGGTTCGCCCCTACGATGACTGTCCAACATCAACGGTCCATCTGACATTCGTACGATTGCCCCAACCACGCAAACGAACGTCTTCACGCCTGGTTCCGAAATGGCAGACAGGCCGCCCGAGAGCGGCCCGTCTCCCGGCCACCGAAGCGACCCGGGGGTCGCCAACCCTATGCCACCTCGATCAGTGGATCGTCATAGATTCGAGTTCCCTGGTCGGCAGCTTCTCTCGTTCCCCCTCCCCTACCCCGCCTCCCGCGCCAGCCCCGCCGCGTCCAGGGCCCGGGTCAGGTCGGCGGTGAGGTCGGGGAGGTCTTCGGTGCCGACGGAGAAGCGGATCAGGTCGGAGCCGGAGAAGGGCCAGATCAGGGAGCCGACGTCGCCGAGACTGACGGCGATGGTCGGGATGTAGAGGGTGTTCAGGAAGGCGCGCAGGGCGGGTTTGCCGCCGGCCAGGCCGAAGGAAACCATGCCGCCGGAGCCGCGGTCGCCCAGCAGGCGGGTGGCGACGGCGTGGTCGGGGTGGCAGTCGAGGCCGGGGTAGCTGACGTGGGCGACGGCCGGGTGGGCCTCCAGCAGGCGAGCCAGGGCCAGGGCGTTCGTGACGTGCCGTTCGATTCGCAGGGGGAGGGTCTTGATCCCGGCCAGGAGGAGCCAGGCGGCGAAGGGGCTCATCGTGGCGCCGAGGCGGGAGAGGGAGGCGGCGATGCCGGCGATTGTGTCCCTCTGGCCGCAGACGATCCCCGCGACGACGTTGCCGTGGCCGGAGAGGTACTTGGTGGCGCTGTGCAGGACGATGCCGGCGCCGTGCTCCAGCGGGCGGAGCAGGGCGGGCGAGAGGAAGGTGGCATCGACCACCAGCGGCACGTCCCGGTCCCGGGCGACCTCTCCCAGGGCATCGAGGTCGGGGACCCGCAGGGCGGGGTTGGAGCAGGCCTCGACGTAGATCGCGGCCGTCTCGGGCCGGATCGCCTCCCCGACGGCCGCCGGGTCGGTCCCGTCGACGAACGAGACGGTGGCCCCCCAGCGGGCCAGGTCTTCGCACAAGAGGCGACGGGTGATTGGATAGATGTGCTCCGAGGCGACCAGGTGCTTGCCGGCGGGGACCAGGTGGAGCAGCGTGCCGCTGATCGCGGCCATCCCGGTGGCGGTGCCGACGGCCGCCTCGGCTCCCTCCAGGTCGGCCATTTTCAACTCGAAGCAGCGGACCGTGGGGCTGCCGTCCCGGGCGTAGTGAAAATGGGGGGCACCGGCCTCCCAGGCCTCGACCTGCTCGTAGGAATGAAACCCGTAGGTGGTGTTCGCGTAGAGCGGTACGCCGTAGGCCCCGGTCGAGGGGTCCAGCGCCTCGCCGGCGTGGATGCAGCGGGTGTTCAGCCCGGCGGGCGGCTGGTCGGGCGCGGTCATGGGGATCGTCTCTCTGTCCTGTCGGGATCCGGTCGGGTGGAGGATTCGCCCGACTCGCCGTCGCGGCACGGGCGTGGCGCCGCCTCGGGCGGGCTCGGGGCGACGATACCATGTCGTCGGGAGCGCGGGCGGCCCGTCGGTGTCTCAACGCGGGGACCGAGGGGGAGAGGTACACGGGCCGGAGGGAGCGAGTCGGGAACGCCGCCGCTCCCCGCGGTTGACCAACCCTTAACGCGTCGCGTGGCGACAGCCCGGGGC
>JACCVE010000488.1 GCA_013698285.1 Chloroflexia bacterium
GGGCAGGAGTATAGCGGGACGGGGAGGGCCGGAGCCGATGGAGCGGATCACGGGTCGGGTCGGGTACGTGCCGGGCGGGGTCAACGTGGGGGTCATCCGGCTAGATGACCGGGCGGCCCTGATGGTCGATACGGGCGGCAACGAGTCCAATGGCCTGCGGGCGCTGAAGGCGATCCGGGCGGAGGGATCGGACGTCACCGGTATCCTGGCCACCCACGCCCACGCCGACCACTTCGGGGGGAACGCGGCGGTGGTGAAGCGGACGGGAGCCGCCGTCTGGGCGCCGGAGATCGACGAGGCGATCCTGCGCCACCCGGAGTTGCTGCCGACATTGCTCTTCGGTGGCGCCTCGCCGCCCGCCCCGTTACGGGGCCGGTTCCTGCTGGCGACGCCGAGCCCGGTCGATCACGAGGTGGCGGCCGGGCCGCTGCGGATCGGGAACATCGAGATCGATGTCATCCCGTTGCCCGGTCACTCGCCGGGCCAGGTCGGCTACCTCGTCGATGGCGTCTTCTTCTGCGCCGATATCGTGCTGCCACCGGAGGCGCTGGGAAAGCACCCGGTCCCGTACCTGGTCTCGGTCGGGAACCACCTCGACTCACTGTCCCGGGCGGAGGCCGTCCCCCATCACTTGGCCATACCCGGACATGGTCCACCATTGGATCGTTTGGGTGAGGCGGTCGCGGCGAACCGGGCCGTGGTCGAGCGGTTGCTCGACGCCGTGGCGGGGGCGGTGCTCACGCCGCTCCCCTTTTGGCCGATCATGACGGCGGTGCAGGAGACACTCGGGATCACCGTGACGGATCCGGCTGGCTACTACCTGGTGCAGTCGTCGGTCTACGCTGCCCTGGCCCACCTCGAAGACGACGGGGTCATCCGGCAAGAGATCGTCGCCAACGCCCCGGCCTGGGTCCGCGTCTGAGGCCGCGGGGATCGCCTCAGGTCGCGGGCGTCGGCCAGGGTCGCCCGGCGGCCTGATCGTCCCGGACGATCTTGGCGATGTCGTTGCCGAGGCGGACGCTGTAGTTGGTCCCCCGGTCCTCCGGGTAGATCTGGGTGGTGTTGGCCAGGTAGAGGCCGGGGATCGGGGTCTGGTGGGCCGGGATCGACTTCCGGTGATCCAGCATCACGATCGGCTGGGCGGCCCGCTCCCGGAACACCCACCACCGCTTGACCCACGATTCGTCGAAGTCTGGGTTGATGCGCTTCAGGAACGGCAGGTATTCCGCGACCAGGTCCTCGTCGCTCAGGGCGAAGTAGGGGTGGTCCGGCTCCATGTACTTGCTGAGGTAGAGGAAGTGGGAGCCGCCGTAGTGCTCGGGCCCGACGAAGTTGGTGTGCTCGATGACGCCGGTGAACGGGATGTCCGGGTCGGCGATGTTGAGCCAGTAGATGTCGGTCAGGGGCCGGTCCATCTGCAGGATCGCCACGGCCGCCGCCTCGTAGGTCAGCTTCGAGAGCGTGTCACGGTAGGCACCGGTGATCGAGGGGGCGAGACGCAGGAAGACGGACGATGGGACGGTGGCGATCACCGTGTCGCGGCGCTCGACGCGATCGTCGAAGACCAGCTCGACGCCACCGCCGGCCGCCACCCGGACCTCGGACGGCCCGGACCCCGTCACGATGTCGACCCCGGCCGCGCGGCAGGCCTCAGCTAGGGCGTCGATGATCACGTTGAAGCTGCCCCGGAAGTAGCCGAGCTTCTCCTGGTCGAGCGGGGAACGACGCGAGGTGGTCCGGAGCCAGATCTTGCCCCAGAACCAGACCATCGCCACCTGGTCGTAGTAGCTCCCGAACTTGGCCTTCAGCTGGGCGCCGAGGGTCTTGTCGTAGGCGTTCTGGCCGAGGGCGCGGCGCAGCCAGCGATCGGCGGTGACGTGCTCGAACCGCTCCCACTTGCGGACTCGCTGCAGGTAGGCCGTGACGAGGCCGAGGCGGACCCGGTCGTGGAGGGGGATGAAACCGAGCTTGAGCAGGTCGAGGGCGCCGTTGAGCGGCCAGATCTTGCCTTCGGAAAAGTAACCGACGTTGGAGGGGAGCCAGACCAGGTTGTCCCCGACGCCGACCTCGGCGGCCAGGGCGGTGATCGCCTCGTCGCTCTGGAACAGGTGGTGGTAGAAGAGTTCTAGGTACGTGCCCGCGACGGGGAAGGCCGCCGCCTGGCCGCCGAGGCGCTGCCCCCGCTCCCAGAGGGTGACGGCATGCCCGGCCTGGGCCAGGCGGAGGGCGGCCGTGAGGCCCGCCATGCCGCCGCCGATGATCCCGACCTGCCCGGGCGTCGTTCCGATCGCCGTCGAGTTCGCCTCTGCCACTCTGCCGTCCTCGTGCGTGACTCGCGCGTTGGCCATCGCCCCGGCCGGGTCGGGTGTGCCCGGGGGGGGTGCCCGTGCCGGGCGATGGTCGCCCACGGGTTCCTAGATGAAGAGCGGGGCCAGGACCAGCGTGATCGTCGCCAGCAGCTTGATCAGGACGTGGAGGGACGGGCCCGCGGTGTCCTTCCACGGGTCGCCGACGGTGTCGCCGACGACCGAGGCGTCGTGGGCCTCTGATCCCTTGCCGAGCACGTTGCCGGCGTCATCCTTGAGCCCACCGGCCTCGATGTACTTCTTGGCATTGTCCCAGGCCCCACCGCCGTTGTTGAGGACGATGGCGAGCAGGACACCGGTGATGGTGCCGATCATCAGCATCCCGGCGGCGGCTTCCCAGCGGAGGATCACGCCGACCAGGATCGGCACGATCACCGCCAGGGCACCGGGCAGGATCATCTCTCGCAGGGCGCCACGGACGGAGATATCGACGCACTTGGCGTAGTCGGGGGTCGAGGTGCCGGCCATGATGCCGGGGTCGGCCCGGAACTGGCGGCGGACCTCCTCGATCATGTCGCCGGCGGCCCGGCCGACGGCCCGGATCGCCAGGGAGGAGAAGAGGAAGACCAGCATCGCGCCGATCAGGCCGCCGACGAAGACGGAGGGGTCGGCCAGGTTGACCACCCGCTCGATGTCGCCAGGGGTGAAGCGGTCGACCTCGTCGAGGAAGGCCGAGAAGAGCAGGAAGGCGGCCAGGGCGGCGGTGCCGACCGCATAGCCCTTGGTCAGGGCCTTGGTGGTGTTGCCGACCGAGTCCAGGGCGTCGGTGATGACCCGGACCTCTTCCGGCTGATCGCTCATCTCGACGATGCCGCCCGCGTTGTCCGTGATCGGCCCGAAGGTAT
>JACCVE010000519.1 GCA_013698285.1 Chloroflexia bacterium
CACCTCGACGCCACCGTTGCGCTGGAGCGAGCGATCGCCGAGCGCGGTATCTTCCCGGCCGTCGATCCGCTGGGTTCGACGTCCCGGGTCCTCGACCCGTTGATCGTCGGCGATGAGCACTACAACACGGCCCGGGACGTGCAGCGGATCCTGCAACGCTACCGCGACCTGCAGGACATCATCGCCATCCTCGGCGTCGAGGAATTGAGCGACGAGGACAAGCAGACCGTCGCCCGGGCCCGCCGGATCGAGCGGTTCATGAGCCAGCCATTCTTCACCGCCGAGGCCTTCACCGGCACCCCCGGCCAATACGTCAGCCGCGAGGAGACGGTCCGCTCCTTCAAGGAGATCCTCGAAGGCAAGCACGATAGCCTGCCCGAGCAGGCTTTCATGTACCAGGGAGGCATCGACATGGTCGTCGCCCGGGCCGAAGAGATGGCCGTGACGAGCCGCTAGTAACGGGAGCGGCGCCCGTCGTGATGGGCGCCGTTCCCATGACTCGCCCGGGTCACCTGGAGACGGCGAAACCCGGCGGTCGTTCGTGATAGGGGGGGAGATGGCAAGCGTCGATAAGTTGACGGTCGAAATCGTGACCGGGGAGCGGATCGTCTTCACCGAAGAAAATGTGGATATGGTCGTCGCGCCCGGGATCGAGGGCTCCCTCGGCATCCTCCCGCACCACGCCCCGCTGGTGACCCTGCTCTCCGAGGGCGAGTTGCGGATCACCAAGGCTGGCCATGAAGAGAGCATCGTCGTCTTCGGTGGCTTCATGGAGGTGACCGGCGACCGGGTGATCGTCCTGGCCGACACCGCCGAACGGGCCGAGGAGATCGACCTGGCCCGCGCCGAGGCCGCCCGCCAGACCGCCGAGCGGAGCCTCCGCGAGCGCGGCCCGGGCGGGGTCCAAGACCTCGCCGTGGCCGAACGCGCCATGGCCCGGTCGGCGGTCCGGCTCCGGATTGGCCAGCGACGGGCCGGACGCCGCGTCCCGACCATCGGGTCCGGGTCTGACAACTGACCGGTCCCAACACCGGCGCCGCATGGTCGTGACGACATCGTCGCCCCATCGCCACCGGCCCGGCATCGCCCGCGCCCGACGACGAACACCGCTTAGTGCTTGCCCGGGCCGTCCGGCATCTCCGCCGCCAACCGGCCCTCCGCGAGCGGGGAGATCCGACCCATGACCGCCACGATCCCGACCACGATGCCCGGCCCCGCGAGTCCGGCCCCGTCCACGCCGCTCACCGGCGGTGCGATCGGGGAGGCCGCCAATGTGATCCGGATCACGGGAGGCAACCGCCTCACCGGCTCCGTCGTCATCAGCGGCAGCAAGAACGCCGCCCTGCCCGCCCTCGCCGCGACCCTGCTGACCGAGGACGAGTGCGTCCTGCGCAACGTCCCCGACCTCGCCGACATCCAAACCATGGTCGCCCTACTCCGGTCGCTCGGGGCCCAGGTGGAGGTGGACCGGGCCAAGCGGCGGATCATGGTCCGGGCCGCTCGCCTGACCTCGACCGCCGCCCCGCCGGACCTGGTCGGGAAGATGCGGGCCTCGTTCCTGGTCGCCGGGCCATTGTTGGCCCGGTTCGGGGAGGTCACCGCCACCACCCCCGGCGGCTGCCACCTCGGAGCCCGGCCGGTCGATGTGGACGTGCGCGGCTTCCGCCGGATGGGCGCCGAGGTCGACTTCAGCGAGCAGACCGTCTCCGCTCGCACCGTCGGCCTGCGTGGCGCCTTCATCTACATGGACTACCCGTCCCACACCGGGACGGAAAATTTGCTGATGGCGGCCAGCCTGGCCAGCGGCCGGACCACGATCGTCAACGCGTCCTGCGAGCCGGAGATCATCGCCCTCGGCAACATGCTGGTCCGGATGGGCGCCCGAATCTCCGGCCTCGGTTCACCGACCCTGGTCGTCGATGGCGTCGATCGTCTGCACGGCGTCTCGGAGGTCATCCTACCCGACCGCTTGCAGGCGGGCACATTCGCCATCGCCGCCGTCCTGACCAAGGGCGAGGTGAAGCTCCACGGCGTCCGCCCGGCCGACATGCTGCCCCTGACCGCCAAGTTGACCGAGGCCGGCGCGGAGGTCTGGGAGCACGAGGACACGATGATGGTGCGCGGCGGGTCGACCCTGCGGGCGGTCGAGGTCCAGACCCTCCCCTTCCCCGGCTTCCCGACCGACCTCCAGGCCTCGTTCGGCACCCTCCTGACCCAGGCCGAGGGGCGGTCCAAGATCCACGAGCGTGTCTTCGAGGACCGTCTCCGCTACACCGACCAGCTCAACGCGATGGGCGCCGATGTCCGCGTCGAGCGCTACCACGTCCACGGCAGCGACCAGCCACGGTACGGCACCCTGGCCGAGTTCCACGGTCCGACGCCGCTGCGGGGTGCGGCGGTCCGGGCGCTCGACATCCGGGCCGGGGCGGGCGTGGTCCTCGCCGGTCTAGCCGCCAAGGGCGAGACCACCGTCTCGGACATCTATCACCTGGCCCGAGGCTACGAGGACTTCGTCCCGACATTGCGCTCCCTCGGCGCGACCATCTCCGAGGGGACGGCCGACGCGACACCGTAGGCCCGCGCCGGTTCCGCGCCGAGACGGCTCACGATGTCAGCACGGCGAGGACGGTCCCGCGGTACTGTGCTCCCGCCCCGTGACGGCACACCGGGCACCTGGGCATCGGGAGGGGATGGTCACCCGTGGATCGCGGCCAGTCACCCTCGCCGGCCGATCCCGATCCTTGGGTTGGGTCGTCCCCGGCCCAAAAGCCGGACGGGAGGAAGCATCGCCTGGCCGGCTTTCTACCACTTGCCGAGACCTTGGTCAAAGTCTTCCTGGCCACGGCGCTCGCCGCTAGGTTGTTCGGCATCGGGTCCGGACCGGCCGATCTGACGGCATGACGACGTACCGGCGCGACGGCCGACCGCACCGTCGTGGGGCGACTCGCTCAGCCCGCCGCCGTCTCCTCGCTTTCGGCAGCGCCCCCCGGCGGCAAGACGCCCATGTCGAGAAGTTGGCGAGCGAGGAAGGCATTGTTGGCCGTAATCAACCGGATCGCGTAGCTCGACGCCGACCGGGCGGAGGCGAACCCCGGCGAGTCCAATTCTCGCTCGGCCGTCGTCCCCCGATCCGCCGCCGCCTCTTGGGCCTCTTCGAGCAGCATCTCGTCGAGATAGGCCGCGAGTTGGTCCTCGGCCATGCCCAGGCCGTTGAACGTTCCCGTTTCGTCGTCCATCACACCCCACTCCCCACACGGCCCCGATGGCCCGGCCAAACCACACGTCACCCGGTGGACCAGCCTAGCATGGGCGGCCAGCACAGGTCCTGACACTCGAACCGTTGCCCCTGCGCCCAACCCAGGGCGTCCGGCGGTCAGTCGCCTCCCCCGAACCACGCTATACTCCGAAGGTCCGCGAGTTCGTCACCGACGAGCGCCGTTTGCCGCAGCCAGCGGACCCAGCGCGCACCCATCCCCTGAATCCGGTGGCGAGACCACCGACAGGAGCGTGCGAGCATGACCTACGTCATCGCCCAGCCATGTATCGGCGTCAAGGATGCCTCGTGCGTCGAGGTATGCCCGGTGGATTGCATCCACTCGACCGACGACGCCGAGCAGTACTTCATCAACCCGGACGAATGCATCGACTGTGGCGTCTGCGCCGAGGTTTGCCCGGTCGAGGCCATCTTCTTCGAGGACGATCTCCCCGAGCAGTGGTCCGCCTTCCAGGCCACGAATACGGCGTTCTTCAAGGCCGAGGCCTGATCCGTCCCGGTTCGCGCCGGTGCCTCGACCCCTCGGTCAGGCGTCGGCGCACGCCGCCCCGGGGCATGGGAATCGTGGAATCCTGGAATCACGATCCCCTCCTCGTCTCACGGGAACGGCCGCACCTCAGAAAGCACTGCTAGCCGTTCCCCATGCGCCTCATCATGCCCCATTCCTTCCGATGGCTGGGACATAGACGGGCAGGTCCGCCCGCCAGAGGGCGTCGGGACTGAGCAGGTAGACCGTGTGAGTGACCTCGTCGACAGCCATCCCGGTGATGCCGGCGAGGATGTCGCGCTCGCCCAGTGGAGTGTCGAAGAGGAAGGCACGGGTATCACCGGTGTCCGGGTCGGTCCGGATAACCCGGAGTTCTTCCCCGACGTGGTCCAGCACCCAGAGGACCGTCGAGTCTAACCCGCCGGTCATCATGATCGGTTCACTCACGGGCGGCTCGACCGGCAACGTCCGCTCCGCGACGATCTCGCCCGTTTCGAGTGTCGCGACCGTCCCATCCGCGCGCAGGACATGGATTCGACCATCGATGACGACGGACTTGGCACCGCGCAATGACGGCGTCTGACCGGCCGGGGTCCATGCCGAGAGCGTCCCGTTTCCCTCCTCGAAGTCGGACTTCATGATTGTCCCGTCGCTGGCGTCGAGGACGTAGAAGCCAGAATCGAGGGTCGCGCACGGTCCGCGCTGCCCAGTCGAGGGCATGTCCGGAAGGGGATGGACCGACCATTCATCACCCTCGAGCCGGTAGGCCGCGCCCCCATCGGTGACCACCAGACCACTCGTGTTCCACGCCCCATCCGTCAATGCCCCGACCACGCGGCCGTCGATCTCGCTGCCCGGCGCGAGCGCCGCCACCAGTCGACTGTCCGAGAGACTGACCCGGTAGAGACCGTTCGCGACCAGATAGAGTTCCCGGTCAACCCGGACCAATCGCGGCGGCACCGAGGCGTCACCGGTCACTTCGACCGGCAACCGGCCGACCTGCGACACATTGCCGAGCCGGACGACACCGGAGGCGGCGTCGGCGAGCTGCCGCAACCGCTGGCGACGCGGGACGAGTGACGCCTCGGCGATCCCGGCATCCTCCGCCCGGGTCATCGCCCGGTCCGCGGTCTCGATCTGGGCCGGTGCGGTGCCCGTCTCCGAGCCGATCGCGGCGATGGCCGCGTCGAGCCGGGAGATCGCTTCCTGGCTGGCGTGGGCTCGCGCGTCGCGGTCGGTGACCCGGTCGTGGGCGACGGCACTCGACCCACAGATCAAGCTCAAGGCGAGGGCGACCAACGCCAGCCGCGTCAGGCTGCCCACCCGCCGCCGGTGAGGTGGGCCGGCCGGCAGGGCGGAGAGCCCGCTGGGGAAAAAAGACGCCCGGCCACGCGGCCCCGTCACGACCCTCAACGTGCCGCGAGCGTGCCGGTCCTCCCCACCATCCCTCGCCGATCCCGCCCCGGGCTCCGGGATGGTCCTCGGACCATCCCCCGATTCCCGTTGTCGAGGGACGAACCCGGAGGCGATGTCCCGCACCCGCGACGTCCGGGAGGGGTCCGGCCCATCCGGTGCCGGTGCCGTGATCACGATGGGGTCCTGGGATCTCTTCGCGGCACACCCGTCGGGCGACTCTGCCGCGTCCCACCACTCCGCCGCCACGGCCAGCGTGTCCGCCCAGCGTTCGGCGTCAGGGGGCAACCCGGTACCGTCTTCATCGACACCGCCGGACGGGCGGCTGCGAACGGTCGTGAATGAGTGATCCATGGTCTCCCGGGCCGTGTCGCCCGGCCGCGGAGGTCCTGACTCCGCCCCGGGCTCGGAGAGCTGATCGGCGAGCAGCGGAACATGGGTCGCCTCCCCAGACCGGTGCTCCAGGAGCAATGGCTGAGTCGACCCGATTCGCGTCGCCTCGTACGGGTGATCGCTCGTCGCGGACTCGTTGCCCGTCGCCGGGGCGAAATCGTTCCCCTCGCGTCCCGCGTCCACGATCGATTGACCATGATGGGCAGAGGCATCGACTCCAGCCGCCGGATCACCCTCGACAGGTGGCACCTCAGATGTCGGTCCGGTCCCGGCCGGCTTCGCCTCGTCTCCCGGAACGGCCGCGATCGCGCTCAGGCTGGAGACCTCGCTCTGGTTGAGTGGTGTCACCAGCCACGGTGCGCGGGGGCGCTCCTGCGATGGCGATGCCCCTCCTGAGACGGGCAGCGTCAGGCAGGCGCCCATGACGTCGTCGAGACCGTGTCGCCAGGTGAGCCCCTCCATCCAGGCCAGGGTCCGGTCGACATCCCGCGCCACCGCCCTGTCGCCGGGCCCGAGCCGCCGCCCTTCTTGGCCCAAGCGATCGATCAGGCAGGAATCGGCGAGGATGAGCAGGTCGTCCCCGGTGGTGGCGGAACGGACCAGGCGTGGCGCCACCGGCTCGTCGGAACCGAGCGGATACGACTCCACCTCGTCGTCCTCACCGGCGAGCGCCCCGTCCGCCCAATCGCTGCCCGGCAACGGGTAGCAGCGGCCATCCTGCACCAGGATGGCCCGGTGTGGCGGCACCTGGGCGATCGTCACGATCCGGCCCTCGACGACGGCCGCGGTGATCCCGACCAGGATCCGGGGGGCCTCCACGCCGGCCTCGTACAACCGGTTGCGGGTCCGGACGACCGCGTCGGCCACGGCGAAGGCCCTGCCCAGCGCCAGGGGGGTCGAGTCTTCACTGGCATGCTCGAAGGCGTCGCGCAAGGCCGTCAGGGCCAGGCGGGCGATGCGGTCCCCGGCGGGTCCTGGCACGGTCGGTTCGGCGGCGGCCAGCAAACGGCGACCCTGGTGGCGACCCTGGCGCGGTTCCAGATCGGCGATCAGTCGCTGGCGGACATCGGCGGGCTGCCCCCCCGACAAGGCGAACGCGGCGGCGGAGGTGACGGGTTCGGGCACCGCGCGGGCCCCGTGCTTGCTCATCACTCACTCACGATCCGCCGTTCGCCACGATGCCGCGGGAGCGGCGACGATCGCCGCGATCTTCTCTGGCACAGGGATACGGCACAGGGACACTGCTGCGACGGAGCGGGGACCACAGTATATCAGCGGCATGTACGTACGTCTACGTACACCGCCCGCGATGCATGATGCGCGTCGGGAAAATCTCGTGTTCCGGAGGCATCGCCGGCGGGGCGCGCTCACCGCGCCCGATCAGGTGATCGGGTCACCGACTGGCACGATCCGTCGTCCAGTTTGAAAACCGGCGATCGTTGGGGCTATCGCGACGCCGGAAAAAACGCGTCGGGGGGACGACGACACGGTCCGCCCTCACCGATGATCAGGGCAACATCGGGGGTGCCGTCGCGGGCTCAGGACGCGATCTCGCGACACGCTCCCGGTCGCGCGGTCAGTGTGGCGGCAACGTCGTCTCGTCGTAGACCTCGTCCTCGCCCACGTCGTCGAAGTCGTCGTCGAGCTCGTCGGGATAGGCGTCTTGGGCTGGGTGACCGGGTCCGCCGCGCGCGGCGACATCGCCGGAATCATCAGTGCCATCGGAATCGACGTCCCATTGGCCATCGCCGTCCTGGGCCGGCGCCGCGTCGCGCTCGTCCCACCAGGTCCGCGCGGTGGGCGCGGCGGCCGCCCCCGGGCGGACTGAACGGTCGCGAGATCCCGATAGGTCGGGAGCGGCAGTCGCCCGACGCGGTCCCGGGCCGGCGTCCTGCCC
>JACCVE010000531.1 GCA_013698285.1 Chloroflexia bacterium
GGTTGGTGTAGAGCCCCATCGCGATCGTGAGCACCCCGGCCACGAGGCAGGTGCTCGTCGCGACCGCGCGGACGGAGAGGCCGTCGCCGCCCAGGGCCAGGATGCCAGGGTTCACGGCGATGATGTAGGACATGACCATGAAGGTCGTGACCCCGGCCACCACCTCGGTCCGAACCGTCGTGCCGTGGTCCCGCAGCCCGAACTGCCGCTCGAAGAGGTTGTCTCCCGCCTCGAATCCGGTCCCAGACCGTTGCCCCATCCCACTGGCCCGACTGCTCATCCCCGTTTCCTCCTACCCCGCTCGGGGCCAACCGCGCCACGACATCCCGGCGTGTACGTACACATGGTATCCGATGCGACGGGTGTTGTCAGGCATGACCGGCGGACGGTTCAGAACACAGTGATGGCACGGCGTGAGTGCCGCGGTGGTCTGACCATGACGATGAGGTGGCCACCGACACTCGTTGAGAGCGCGGCATGTCCTATGGCGCCATTGATGCGTTTGCCCATGTCCGAGATCCTTGCGCGGTCGCCGCACTCGCACTGGTGGATGTCGCTGCTTCGATCCCCGCGTGGAACGGGTGGAACCGGCCATTGGGGCGGCGCGTCGGTGGCAGCTCAACGGTAGGAGGCACCATTGCGGTTTCGCCGGTGCGACCGCCCGCGTCCGGCACCTGCCGCGGCGCGGCGACGCTCCCGTTCCGAGGTCACGGTGCCAGCGTGGCCCTCGCCGTCCCGTCGAGCGGCGGTGATCCATCATCCGGCAGCCGTGTGACCGGCAGCAGTGTCACGACCAGGAGCGTTGCCGGCAGGGCGAGGCCGGTGCGGACCTCAGCCGCCGCGCCAGCATCAAGGAGCACGCTGTCGTTGGCGGTCAACGCCGCCGCGACACCGGCGTTCGAGCGATCGACGGCCTCGGTGCCCACCCACGATACTGGCCCGGTCGCCGCGAAGTCGAGCGTGCCCGCTTCGATGTAGAGCAGGACTGAACCGTCCGCCGGTACCCAGCCGATTCGCTCGCCCGGTCCAAGCGTCGTCCGGGCGAGCGTCAGGACCGTTGGGACCGGCGGGACTACGACCCACAGCGCGTTGGCGATCACTTCGGTGGTGACCCCCCCCATAGGCGAGGGGCTCGGCGGCGGGGCGGGCTGGTTGATGTGAGAGGACTGGACGACCGCGAGGTCGAGGAGGACGGCCGGGGCGGGACCATTCCGCACGGCCGCAGCCCCGCCACTCGGTGGCAGGACCAGGTGCTCCCCGTCGGACAGCAACGTCGGCGGCGTGGCGTCGGCACCATCGGTGCCGACTCGCGTGACAGCGACGGCGCCTGTCTCGACGAAGACGACCCGCGGCCCGAATCGCCAGGGCGCATCGTAATGGGCTCCGGGCCGGAGCGCTACCCGCGCGACCTCGAGCGTCCGCGCCATGGTCGGCGGGACCTCGAGCGAGACTCGCAGCAGCGGCACCGGGGGGACGGAGTCCGCCACCTCCCCCCAGCGCTCGATGATTCGGCCGGCCGTGACCCGGAGGACGTCGACCGGACTCCAGGCGGTCCACGCCCCGTCGAGTTGGAGGCCGACGAACGCCGGTTCCGTGGCACCGCTGCTCCGGACGTGGGCGATCACCAGGTCTCCGTCCGCCACAACGGCGTGGGCGGCCAGCCGGACGCCGGGTGCGACGGCATGGACGGCCAGGAGGCGGCGAACTAGCATGTCGCGGTCCGGTTCCACGTCGAGCGGGACGTCTCGGTCAACGAAACCGGGGGCGACCAGCGCCGCGAGGGGGGCCGCGTCGCCCGAGGCGATGGCGGTGTTGGCTGCCTCGTAGAAGGCAACGACGAGCGCGCGGTTGGCCGCCTCCCCTGGGGCGTCAACCTCGGCGGGGAGGCCGGGCGGGCGGATGGCCATGGCCGAGGCGAGCAGGATGAGCGCGGTTAGAACGGCGAGGAAGGCAGCGGACAAATGGATAGGGTGGCGCATGGGGGCTCCTCGTTCGGCGGTTGGGGAATCGGTGGACCGACCGCTGACCCCGGCACGGACCAGATCGCGCGCTGTGCCGGGGTGGGCGCGACGCCGGAAGGGTCGCCCGCGTTCCGCTCCTGGACGCCTTAGGAGGTGGACGTGCCCCGCTCGTCGACGCGGGACGTCAGTGGCTCCCCGGTTGCGAACAGCCCGGCATACATCAACACCACGGGCTCGTCGCCGATCACGGGTTTGCTGTGGACCATGCCCGTCTCGACGAACCAGTCCCCGCGTCCGAGTTCGACGTCCTGTCCTGGGAGAGCGGCGCGGCCTCCCCGGTGCTGCCGCCGGTCTCTGGCCGGCGACCACGCTCCCACAATGCACCCGCGCCGGCGGCGCGCCTACCCGGGAGGGTACGGGTTCGGTCCCGGGTTCTGGCTCGGGGAACAGTCCGAGGGGTTGCCCGTACGACTACGGGGTGCGTCGGAAGGCCTCAGGCGAGGCCAGCGTGGACGGCGTACGCCGCGGCAGCGGCGCGGGAGCGCAGGCCGAGCTTGCGGAGGAGGTTCGCGACGTGCCACTCGGCGGTGCGGGCGCTGATGAAGAGTGTTTCGGCGATCTCGCGATCAGTCCGCCCCTCGCCTACCAGGCGCAGCACCTCGCGCTCGCGCCGCGTCAGGCCGTCGGACGGGCCCGTGACCGCCGCTTTCGGGGCGGGCCCGAGCGTGACGCTGAGCGCCTCCTCCGCGGCCCGCTCCAACGTGAGCGCCCGGCCGGCGGTCCACGCGGCCGCGAAGCCGTCCGGGCCGAGCGCGACGCGCGCCACGTCTATCTCTCGCTCGTGCTCGGCTCGGAACAGATTGCCCGGCGCGTCCAGCCCGTACGTCTCGGCCAGCTGGTGCGCGGCCCCATAGAGGCGCGCGGCGCGTTCCGCCTGCCCGTGCGCCCCCGCGATGTCGGCGAGGTCATGGAGGGAGGGGACGATGCCGGCCCGGTTGCCGAGTTCCAGCCGCAGGGCGATCGTCTCCTGCCCCAGTGCCAGTGCCCGCGGGAAGTCCGCGCTCTTGTAGGCGACGTAGGCAAGGCCGTGGAGGGCGCGGGCGCGCCCCCAGCGGTCACCCTGCGCGGCGAAGAGGTCAAGTGCTTCCTCACAGTACGCTCGTGCCCGCCCCCGGTCGTCGTGCGCCCGTGGTCGGTCCCTCGTCCCCAAGTTGTGGAGCGTACCCAGCATGCAGAGGATCCAGCCGACCCGCCGCCGCTCGCCGAGGCGGTGCCCGAGCGCGAGCGCCTCTTCGTACCGTGCCAGGGCGAACGCGACATCGCACCGGACAAGCGCCGCGGTGGCGAGCAGTACGAGCGCCTCCATCTCGCCCCGGTGGTCGCCCGCGTTCCTAAACGTCGTCAAGGCCTCCTCGCCGAGGGCGACGGCCTCGGCCGTGCCGCCGAAGAAGGTGAACAGGGCAGCGGGGTTGGCGACGACCGCGGCCCGGGCGCGTACGACTGGGTCGCCGCCAGCGCCGCGGATGAGGGCCTTGGACAGCCACTGGCGTCCTTCGACGACATGGCCCAGCGCCGTCCAGACGGGGATGAGCGCCCCGGCCAGCCGCACCGCCGAGTCGCCCTCCCCCTGGTCAAGC
>JACCVE010000536.1 GCA_013698285.1 Chloroflexia bacterium
GACCGCAGAGGTAGGCCGCCTGGAAGACCATCAGTCCGAGCGTCGTGTGGTCCGGGTAGATCGCGCAGGAGTCCCGCGAGCCGTTTCCGGGGTACGGATCATGGGTGATAATCGACCTCGGTCGCTCTGCCCGGATGATGGCCGTGAGTTCTTCCCGCAACGCCGCCATGTGAAACGCGAGGTCGCTGTCGTCATACCCCAAAAACTGGACACGGTCTACTCCGATGATCCTCGCTGCCTCGCGCTGCTCCTCTTCTCGCCGTGCGGCGATCTCCTCCGCCGTGACGGTTAGGTCGCTCGTTCCCCGATTCCCGGACGTGATCAGGATGAAGGAGACGGACTCGTCCCGCTTGACGAGCCGGGCGATCGTTCCGGCGCAGTGCGCCTCGATGTCGTCGGGATGGGCGACGATCACGAGGACCGGTCCCTGGAACTTGTCGATCATGAGATGCTCCCTTCGGGAGCGAGTGGTTGACCCGCCCCTCTCAGTGCGCAGACCACCACGGTGATGAGGGCGACGACGGCCAGGACCAGGAACGCGTCGTTCAGTGCTCCGGAGAGTGGGTCAGGTCCGCCCGCATCACGTACGTAGATTCCCTGGCGCCACTCCCAGACCCCGCTCGCCAGCGCCACCCCGGCAACCTGTCCAAGGCTACGGGCCAACGCAAGGGTTCCGGACACGAGTCCGCGGGCTCCGGGCGGGGCGGCAGTCATGACGGCCGCGTTGTTCGGCGTCTGGAAGAGCCCGGCACCGACGCCATAGAGGACCAATGTCACGACGGCGAACGAGATGCCGGTGCCCGGGCGAAGCTGGGCCATCAGCAGGATGGCGACGGTGACGAGACCGATCCCCCAGGTGGCGGGCCAGCGTGGCCCCATCCGGTCCGTGATCCGGCCAGACAGGGGAGCGACGACCAGGATCGTGAGGGGGACCGAGATCATCACCAATCCGGCCCGCGCCGGTGAGAGGCCCATGAGGGATTGCAGGGCGAAGGGCACCAGGAACATGTTGGCGGTCAGGGCGACGAAGGCCAGGAATGCGGCCAGCAACCCCGCCGCCAGTGGCCAGGAGCGCAGGGATGACCGGTCGAGCCACGGCGAGGCAACGGTCCGACGTGCGCTCCGGGGCAGCCGAAACCAGGCCAACCCCAGCGCGAGGAGGCCCAGGGGCAGGTTGATGAGGAAGATCATCCGCCAGCTCGTGGCGGAGATCAGGAGTCCCCCCAGGCTCGGGCCGGCGGTGAGGCCGACCGCGACCGCCATGTGCATCCGGGCCATGGCCGACCCGCGCCTCTCCACGGGGTACGCGTCGGTGAGCAGGGCTTGACCACTCGTCAGGAGCATGGCCGCTCCAATCCCCTGCAGCCCCCGCGCGGCGATCAGGTATCCTGCCGTCGGCGCCAAACCGCACAGTCCCGAGGCGGACGTGAACAGGACCAGGCCGGCGAGAAAGACCCGCCGACCACCGATCAGGTCCGTCACCCGACCAACGACCAGCAGCGAGCCGATGATGCCAATCTGGTAGGCCAGCACCACCCAACGAATGAGCCCGATCTCGGCGGCGTACGCGTCCCGCAAGGTCGGCAAGGCGACGCCGACGATGCTCTGGTCGAGGTTGCTCATCGCCACGCCGATCAGCACGACCCAGAGGACGGAGCGCTGCGCGATCACGCGATGCCCGTGAACAGATCCACCTCGTGTCGGGGGTGATCTGGTAACCGGCTCCGGGCCAGCCGGAAGTATTCGACGCTCAGGGTCTGCCACCGCTCCGCGTCTGGCAGATTGGCGAAGGGCTGGTCATGGGCCTGGGTGCGGTGGGCCTCGTTAGTTGCCCGTTTCTTCAGTGCCAGCCACGGGCCGACGTCCAGGGCGACCGTGACGTCCCCGTCCGGGATTCCGGGGAAGCGCCATCCGACGGCCAGGACGAGGCTTCGGGGTAGGGTGCTGTAGTAGAGCTTCGGTACGGCGTAGGCAGGGAAGCGGTGCTCCGGGTAGGCGCCGGTATCGGCGGCCAGATCGAAGGCCGCCGTGGCGGCCTCATGGATGACGATGTGGTCCGGGTGCAACGTGCGCCCCTCGGGCCCGAACGTTAACACCACGTCGGGTCGAGTCCGACGGATCGCGTGCACGAGGTGGCCGGTGAGCTCATGCCGATCGGCCTCGGGCAGAAGTCCGTCGTGGTAATCGAGGATCATGAGATCGCCCACGCCCAGGATCGCGCACGCCGCTCGCAACTCTGCCTCGCGGACCCCGGGCAACTGCTCGAGCGTGCAGAGGGGTGGCTCCCCGCAGGACCCGGCCTCGCCCCGGGTGGCGACGACGAGGGATACGGCGACCCCTTCATTGGCGTATTTGGCCAGCGTACCACCGACGATCCGGGACTCGTCATCGGGATGGGCGAAGAGCCCGAGCAGCCGCTTCGTCATCGACAACCCATGGCCCGGTCACCGTCGCGACGGTGGGGCCCAGTCACCTCACTCGGACGGGATGGTCCTGGTCTCGACGCCGGGAATTGGAATGGGTGCGACGTCGCCAACGGTCACCCCAGACGCGCCTCGCCGATGCCGGCGTGTCCACCACGCCTGGGCATCACTCTAAACCTTGACCCAAGGAGCAATGTCAAGG
>JACCVE010000623.1 GCA_013698285.1 Chloroflexia bacterium
GAATGAAGACCCGGCAGGCCATGGTGGCCTACGTCTTCCTCGCCCCGGCGATCGTCTACTTCAGCGTCTTCTTCTTCTACCCGATCGCCTATGAGTTCTGGCTCAGCCTGCACGGCGGGCAGCGGGCCGACATCTGGGTCGGGCTCGACAACTACACCCGCGCCCTGAGCGACGACCGGGTGCGGCACTCGTTCTGGGTGACCCTCGTCTTCGCCACGGGCACCACGGTCGGCAGCATCGTGATCGGCCTCGCCCTGGCCCTCCTGCTCGACCAGCCGCTGCGGGGCCGGATCGCCATCCGGGCCGCGTTGCTGTTCCCCTACATGATCTCGTTCGTCATCGTCGCCCTGATGTGGCGCAACATCCTCGATCCCTACGTCGGCATCCTGAACCGGGTCCTGCTCCGGCTCGGCCTGCCGCAACAGTTCTGGCTCGCCGACTACGAGCAGGCCCTGCCGGCCCTGATCGGGATCACCGTCTGGCACGGCATGGGCTACACGATGGTCCTCTTCCTGGCCGGGCTCCAGGGCATCCCGCGGGACTACTACGACGCCGCCAAGCTCGACGGCGCCGGTGGGTGGCGATTGTTCTGGTCGATCACCGTGCCGTTGCTGGCCCCGACGACGCTGTTCGTCTCGGTGATCGGGGTCATCGGCAGCCTCCAGGCCTTCGCCCAACCCTACGTCATCACCCAGGGCGGCCCCGCCGACGCGACCCGCCTCTACGTCTACCACGTCTTCCAGTCCGGCTTCGGCGAACTCAACTTCGGCTATGCCTCGGCCCTCTCGTTCTTGATGTTCCTCGTCATCCTGGTGCTGACCGTGATCCAGCTCCAGGCCGGCCGTCGCACCGTCGAGTACTAGGTGGTCCGCGTTCGCCCATCGCCACCGGCCAGCCGGGCGCCAGAGAGGGAACCGACATGACCGAGCGCTCGTCCCCGGCCGCGAGCGTCCTCCGCTACGGACTGTTGCTCGTGGCAGTGGGGATCACTATCCTGCCGTTCCTCTACATGGTGTCGCTCTCGCTCCAGACGGAAGCGGAGACCTTCGCCGGGGTCCCGGTGATCATCCCGGAAATCCCCCAGTGGCGGAACTACGTCGACATCTGGGACCTGGCGCCGTTCGCCCGGTTCCTGCTCAACAGCCTCCTCGTCGCCAGCGTGATCACCCTGTCCCACCTCTTCTTCGACCCCCTGGCTGGCTACGTGTTCGCGAAGTACGAGTTCCCGCTCAAGCAGGTCCTCTTCCTGATGATCCTCGGCACCCTGATGATCCCGTTCTTCGTCCGCATGATCCCCCTCTACGTGATGATGGCCGACTTCGGCTGGCTCAACAGTTACCAGGCGCTCGTCACCCCATTCATGATGAGCGCCTACGGCATCTTCCTGATGCGACAGTTCATCCAACCCCTGCCGAGCGAACTGATCGACGCGGCACGTCTCGACGGCGCGACCGAGTTCGGCATCTACTGGAAGATCATCCTTCCCCTCTGCAAGCCGGCCCTGGCGACGCTGGCCCTGCTGACCTTCGTCTTCCAGATCAACGAGTTCATCTGGCCCCTGATCATCGTCAACACGACCGAGATGCGGACGATGACCATCGGCCTGACCCTCTTCAATCAGGAATACTTCACCCAGTGGCAGTACACCGCCGCGGGCGCGATCGTGCTGTTCGTCCCGAGCCTGCTCCTATTCCTCGTCACCCAGCGCTATATCGTCCGGGGGATTACGCTCTCGGGGATGAAGTAGCGTCGTCAGCGGTGATGTCCCACCACCCGGCAAAGGAGACCGTACCGTGACCACGGAGCCCAACGGCCGTCCCAACGTCGTCGTGTTCCTCACCGACCAGCAACGATGGGACACGACCGGGTCGAACGGGAACCCAATCGACCTGACCCCGAACCTGGACCGCTTCGCCCGGCGGAACACCCACGTCCCGCTGGCGTTCACGCCACAGCCGGTCTGTGGTCCGGCACGCTCGTGCCTCCAGACCGGGATGTGGGCGACCGAGACGGGGTGCTTCTGCAACGACATCCCGCTGCCCCCGGGACCGACCACGCTGGCCCGGGAGTTCGGCGCCGTGGGCTACGCCACCGGCTACATCGGCAAGTGGCACCTGGCCAGCCAGGAACCGGTCCCGCCGGGGCAGCGCGGCGGGTACCGGTCATGGTTGGCCGCGAACATCCTGGAGTTCACCTCGGGACCGTACCGGACGACCCTCTATGACGAGGCGAACGAGCCGGTCCGGCTGCCGGGGTATCGGGTCGATGCCCTGACCGACGCCGCCATCCGGTTCATTGACCGGCACCGGGACACCCCGTTCTTCCTCTTCCTCTCCCACCTGGAACCGCACCACCAGAACCAGACCGACGACTACCCCCCACCGGACGGCTACCGCGAGCGGTACCAGGGCCGCTGGGTCCCGCCCGACCTGGCGGCCCTCGGCGGGACGACCCACCAGCACCTGGGCGGCTACTATGGGCAGGTGAAGCGCCTGGACGAAGCGTTCGGCCGCCTGCTCGACGCGCTGAAGAGCCTTGGCCTCGACGACGACACGGTGGTCGTCTTCACCTCCGACCACGGCTGCCACTTCAAGACCCGCAATGCGGAGTACAAGCGTTCCCCGCACGACGCCTCGATCCACGTCCCGTTCGCGATCGGCGGGCCGGGGTTCGTGGGGGGTGGGGAGGTGTCGGGACTCGTCAGCCTGCTCGACCTGCCACCGACGCTGCTCGACGCGGCGGGCCTGTCGATCCCGGAGCAGATGCGGGGCCGCTCGCTGCTGCCCCTGGCACGCGGCGACCGGACGGGATGGCCGGATGACGTCTTCGTCCAGATCAGTGAATCGGGCGTGGCCCGGGCGATCCGGACGACCCGATGGAAGTACGCGGCCACCGCCCCCGGCATCGACAGCTGGCAGGCCCCGGGCGCGGACCGCTACGTCGAGACGCACCTCTACGATCTGGAGTGCGACCCCTATGAACTGGCCAACCTGGCTGGCCTGGCGTCCCACCGCGAGCTATCGGCCTCGCTCGCGGAGAGACTGATCGCCCGGATGGTCGCCGCGGGCGAATCCGCCCCGGTCATCGAGCCGGCACCGACCATCACCATCGGCCAACGCCAGGTCGACGCGGTGGGACCGATCGCGTAGGAATCTGACGATCCGGCGTCCGCATCCCCCACGGCGGCCAATGTCGGGGGCCGTCGTCCTCGGCGGGAGACGAGGGCACGGACCCGAGCCTGGGGAAGGGATCGCCCGGCATCGCGAGCGATAAACGGCGCCCCCGACTCATTATGCGCTCTCCCCGACGGCCGCCGGACGATCGCCGTGCCCCGCCAGACCCTGGTCTGGGTAGCTGGCGAGCCAGTCGTTCGCGACGACGACCTCGACCGGGAGCGGCGCGCCGGTGACGGCGAGGACGGCGAATTCGAGATCGGCCAGGAGGCGGCTGGCGACGCGGCGCTGGGCGAGGCGGGTCGGGACGCCGACGACCAGCGAGCCGCCCTCGCCCCGGCCGATCAGGCTAGCGGGGCGGAGCCAGGTGTCGAGGTTCGCCCGGCCGACCGCGCCGGCCCGTGCCAGCTCGGCAAGGATGGCCGACCAGGCGTGCCGGCTGGACACACCGCATTCCGGGACGACAAAGACCTTCGCCTCGGTGTCACGGGTCACGGCCGGCCGTTCCTGCCTGGCACCTTCGCGGCCGTGCGGGTAAATCTCCGGGGGGGCGCCTCGTGAACCCCGGCCGACATCGGCCATGTCTGTGATTGCCATATCCTCGTCGCCGGTCTCGGCGAGATCGCCCGACCCGGAGTCCGGGGCGACGGTCAGGACCTGGAGCCGGATGGGCCGCCGCATCGCCTCGCCCAATTTCCGGGCGACGAGGTCGCGGTAGGTGGTAGCGAATTGGTCGGCCCGGGCCGGGTCGGGGACGGCCAGGGTGACCGCGCCGTCCCCGTAGCCGGTGATCGCGGTCCCGGCGACGAGGTCGGCCAGGGTCTGGCGATCCATCGCCCCGGCCAGCAGCCCGACGGTGAAGGCCCAGGTCCGCTGGCTGCCGAAGCCGTGGGGGAGGGCGATGTCCGGACCGGTGGCC
>JACCVE010000005.1 GCA_013698285.1 Chloroflexia bacterium
CAGGTTGTAGAAGAACGCCCCGAACCGGGCCCCGGTGAGGTCCGTCGCCGCGTCGGTCACGGCCTGCACGAGCTGGCCCAGGTCGAGCTGGGCCGTCAACAATTGCCCGACGCGATTGACCGTGGCCAACGTCGTGGCCCCGGCCTCGGCGCGCTCGCGGGCCGCCCGCTCCCGCGCCAGCACGATCTCACGCGCCGCCTCGGTCTCGGCCCGGTCGACGCCGACGGCGATCGCGTCGGTGACCGATCCCAGGACCCCGATCACCGCCTCGCTCAGGGGCTGCCGCGCGAACACCGCCATCACGCCCACCAACCGGTCTCCCGTCAGCAGGGGATACCCGGCGAAGGCCACCATGCCCTCCCGCGCCGCCCAGTCCTGGTCCGAGATCTCGGGATCGCCCAACACGGCGTTGGTGAGGTGGGGTTGGCGCAAAGCGGCGATCCGGCCGATTTTCAAGGTGCCGACCGGCACCCGGCCGTGGCTGCCGTCCAGGTGGGTGTACATCCCCGCGCTGGCCCGCAGCACCAGGACGCCCGGGTCATCTTCGTCGAGGGTCCAGATCCGGGCGAACGCCACGTCGAGGTGTGCCACCAGGGCCTCGGCACACCGCCGGAGCTGGTCGGGCAGCGGCAGGCTGGCCGTCAGTGCCGTCCCGACCGCCGCCACGAGTGCGGACTGGCGCTCCCGTTCTCGTCGCTCCGAATGCACGGCGGCGCGATCGGAGAGGTCGCGGGCGATGGCCGACGCCCCGACGACCTGCCCGGAGCGATCGCGGATCGGCGACATCGTGATCGCGACCTCGACCCGGGTCCCGTCTTTACGGAGTCGCTCGGTCTCGAACGGCGGGATGGGCTCTCCAGCCTCCAACCACGTCCGGATCGACACCAGTTCGTCCTCGAGTCCCGGCGGGATCAGGAGGGAGATGTCCCGACCGAGGATCTCGTGCGCCGCGTACCCGTAGAGCCGTTCGGCGCCGGGGTTCCAATCGGTGACAGTGCCATCCAGGGCCCGGCCGACGATCGCCTCCCGCGACCCCTCCACGATCGCCGCCAGTCGTGCCGCGTCGCGCCCGGCCCGCCACCGGCCGTCGATGTCGATCGCCATCCCGGCCCAACCGATCACGGCGCCATGGGCATCGTGGATGGGGGCGACCCGGGCCACGTGCCACCGATAGTCGCCGTCGGCGCGCCGGAAACGGTGCTCGACGTCGAAGGCGTCGCCCTCCGCCGATGCCGCCCGGACGGCCGTCTCGAACGATGCAAGGTCGTCCGGGTGGACGGCGTCCCGCCAGCCCTCCCCGAGGCTCGCCTCGAGCGAGAGGCCGGTGTAGACGCTCCAGTACGGATTGACATAGTCGACGGTGCCATCGGGCCGCGCCGTCCAGACCGGTTGCTGGAGTGCCTCGGCGACGACGCGGTCGGCGAACGGGCGACGAGACATGACGGTGTGATCCGATCCCCGAGTCTGGTCCAGCCACATCACCCGCGCCCGGGCGCGGCGACCATCTCCCACGGGCGACGATGGGGCCCAGTATCGCAGCTTCCGTGATCAGGTCGGGTACCGCGGCCACTCCCGGGCACCGGGCGACGTGCGTGCTCAACGTGGACGTGTACCGGAAGGAACGAGGCATGGCGACTGACCGGCACGCACGGCCCGACACACTCGGGCCCGCCGGGGACGCCATCTGAGAACCAGTCGTGGGCGCGATCAGTGCCGGGACGCTGGAGGATTCGAGTCTCGTCGAGTGTCTCACCACCCGGAGGCCAGAGTGGAATCGTGATCGGGCCGTTGGCGCTCCGCCCCATCCCGTTGGCCGATCACCCCACTCGGATCGGTGTCCCGGCGCTCGGGGGGACACCGGGTCCCGTCGAGGCCTGTCCCCTACTCGCGGGACGGCGCGAAGAAGTTGCGGAGGACGGTCGCCCCGGCCGGATTGGCGGCGTCGTATCGCTCGGGGTGGAACTGCACCCCGAACACGGGCCGGTCGCGCCGCTCGATGGCCTGGATGCGGGACCAGGGCGAGGTCGCCCGACCGACGAACCCGTCGGGCACCTCTTCCAACTGCCAGTAATGCGATTGGAAGAAGGTCCCGGGCTGGTCCAGGCCAGCAAAGAGCGGGCATTCCGGGTCTCCCCGCACCGGCAGGAAACCGCGTTCCTTCCGCTGGCCGGGTGCGAAGCGCGGGTCGGGATCGACCTCGCCCTCGGCCAACGGCCCCAGCGGTCCCCAGCCAGCGCCGTGGGCGAGGCCGATGAGCTGATGCCCGGCACAGATACCCAAGATCGGCACGGGCGCGGCCCGGATCACGTCCAGCAGCCCCGCCATCGCCGTGAAGTCGAAGTCCGCCCAATCCGTGGTGTTACCGCTGATGACGACCGCCGCCACCCCGGTCTCCTCGACCATGGCGGGGGAGACACCGGCGTAGCCGGCCACCAGGCACGTCGCGCCCGCCGCGCTCGCCAGGCGATCGCGGGCCACGTCGAGCCTGGCCCGGTGGGAGGCGCCCAGCACCGGGTCGGTCAGGACCCGCTCGTGCTCCGTATCGACGTACAAGACGATCGGCCGAACGCCTCCATCGCCCGTTGCCACGGCACCGCGAGGGAGGGGCGGCGGCGTGTTCGTCGGGCCCCGCTGGTGCTCCCCCGCGGGTCTCGTCCCGTCACCGCTCATCGACTCCTCACCCCTCCGTCGCCGGGCCATGGAGCCACACCGGCGTTCTCTATCCCGCATCCCCGCTCGACCATCCGGTCTGGCTCGCTCCGGTGTGGCGGCAACGATGCGGCCCCCGGGCATCAGGAGATCCCGTTCCCCGCGATGACGCCCCGGCCTGCCGGGCTTTGCCATCGTCGGTCGCCCGGCTGTTGACAGCGAGGGGCACGATTTCTACACTCCCGGCCATCGCATGTCGCAACGTGGTCGCATCTCGACGCCGCCGGCGGTGCACCGGACCGAGCGTCGCCATCGCATGGTGGCGACGTCTCGCGATGGCGACATCGTACCAGGGGAACACCGATGATCACGCTGGAGCACGTGTCCAAGGTCTTCACGTCGGGCGGCCAGACCGTGCGGGCGGTGGACGACGTGAGCCTCGAGGTCGGGGCGGGCGAACTCGTGGTGCTGATCGGACCGTCCGGCTCGGGCAAGACGACGACGATGCGGATGATCAACCGCCTCGAGACGCCGACCGGCGGCCGGATCATCGTCGACGGGCGCGATGTCCTGACCCTCGACGTCGTCGAACTGCGCCGCCGCCTCGGGTACGTGATCCAGCAGGGCGGCCTCTTCCCCCACTTCACCGTGGCCGACAATGTCGCGGTCGTGCCGCGGTTGCTGGGCTGGCCGCGACGCAAGCGGCGCGAGCGGGCCGAGGAACTGCTGGCCCTCGTCGGCCTTCCGCCGGAGCGGTTCGCCGACCGCTTCCCGCGCCAGCTCTCGGGGGGACAGCAACAGCGGGTCGGCGTGGCGCGGGCGCTGGCCGCGGACCCACCGATCATCCTGATGGACGAGCCCTTCGGCGCGGTCGACCCGATCACCCGCAAGCAACTGCAACGCGAGCTCCGCCGCATCCAGGCGACGGTGCGGAAGACGATCGTCTTCGTGACCCACGACATTGCCGAGGCATTCTTGCTGGGGGACAGGATCGTCCTGATGTCGGAGGGACGCGTCGTCCAGGACGGCACGCCGGCCGACCTACTGCGCCACCCGGCCGATCCCTTCGTGACGGCATTCATCGGGGAAGACCGCGGCATGCGCGCCCTCCACTACACCAGCCTGGCCGAGTTGGCCGCCCCGGCCGGGGAGGATGCCCCATCCGACGGGCTGGCCCTGCCCGGCACGATGACGGTGCTCGAGGCGACCCGGGAACTGGGCCTCCGGGGAGCGACGGCCGGGGACGGGATCTGGGTCACCGGCGACGCCGGGGAGCGGATCGGCCATCTCCCGTTCCACCGGCTGGCGGCGGTGCTGGGGGAGACGCTCGCCCCGGAACAGTCCGGCCCGGATCCGAGCGCGAGCCCGGAAGGAGAGCCGTCCGATGGACTACCTGCGTGAACATCCCGACCGGGTCTGGGAACTGACGAGGCAACACGTCGAACTCGTCGCCGTCACGATGTTCTTCGCCATCCTGATCGGCGTCCCGCTCGGCATCGTCATCACCCGCCTGCGATGGCTCGAAGGCCCCGTCATCGGCACCACCGGCGCCCTCTACACCGTGCCGAGCCTGGCGCTGTTCGCGATGATGATCCCCTACACCGGCCTCGGGCGCCGGACCGTGGTGATCGCCCTGACCCTGTATTCCCTCCTGGCCATCATCCGCAACACCGTCGCCGGGATCGACGGTTTACCGGCCGCGACGCTCGACGCCGCCCGGGGGATGGGGATGACGGGGACCCAGCGCTTGGTGATGGTCGAGCTACCGCTGGCACTGCCGGTGATCATGGCCGGGGTGCGGCTGTCGGTCGTCGCCGCCATCGGCATCGCGACCATCGCCGCGCTGATGGGGGTGGGCGGTCTCGGCCGCCTCATCTTCGACGGGATCAGCCGGCTGGACAGCGACCGCATCATCGCCGGGGCACTCGCCGCCTCGGTGCTGGCGCTGGGGGCGGACTGGTCGCTGGCGCTGCTGGGCGACCTGCTGCGCAAAGATACCCGCGCCTCTCGCGGGTGGAGGTGACGGCGCGCCATGTCCGACCGCGACTCCCTCGACTTCATCTCCTACATCCGTGAGAACCAGGAGACGTTCCTCCGGCTGCTGACCCAGCACCTCCAGTTGACGCTGTACTCCGTCGCGCTCGGGTTGCTCATCGCCCTGCCGCTGGCGGTGCTCGCCAGCCGGATCGGCCCGCTCGCCAGGCCGATGACCTGGCTCGCGGCGATCGGCCAGACGATCCCGAGCCTGGCGGTCCTCGCCCTGATGCTGCCGCTCCTGGGGATCGGGTTCCAGCCCTCCCTCTTCGCCCTGACGATCCGGGCCATCCTACCGATCTTCCTGAACGCCTACGTCGGAATCACGAACGCCGACCAGGCGGTGGTCGACGCCGCCCGGGGAATGGGGGCGAGCAACGCCCAACTGCTGTTCATGGTCGAGATCCCGCTCGCCAGCCCGGTGCTCTTCGCCGGGATCCAGACCGCGACCGTCCAGAAC
>JACCVE010000043.1 GCA_013698285.1 Chloroflexia bacterium
GGCCACCTCTCGGTCTCCGACCTCGTCCACCGGTTGAGCCGGGAACCGGCCCGCCTGCTGAGGTTGTCCGGTGGCAACCTCGCCCCGGGGCGACCGGCCCACCTGACGGTGGTCGACCCCGACCACCGCTGGGTCGTCGGGCCAGATACCCTCCGGACCAAGAGCCCCAATACCCCACTGCTCGGGATGACGATGCGTGGCAAACCCGTCCTGACCCTGGTCGGGGGAGAGGAACGATACCGTGACCGCGACCGGTCCTAGTCCGCTGCCCACCAAGAACGGCCAGGCGGCCCGGCCCTACCGCCCCATGACGGACGCCGCCGTGGCCCTGGCCGACGGCCGCGTCTTCCGCGGTCGCGGCTTCGGCGCCCCGGACGATGCGGACGGCGAAGCGGTCATCACGACCACCATGACCGGCTACCAGGAGGTCTGCACCGACCCATCCTTCCGGGGCCAAATCGTCTGCATGACCTATCCTCTCATCGGCAACTACGGCGTCAGCCCGTCTGGCGACCAGTCCCGCCAGCCGTGGGTCGCCGGCCTGCTGGTCCGCGAGCTGAGTGAGACCCCCAATCACTGGCGTTCCACTGGCACTTTGGCTGAGTACCTGGCGCGGCACGGCATCCCCGGCATCGCCGGGATCGACACCCGCGCCTTCGCCCGCCACGTCCGCACCGTCGGTGACACCCGGGCGGTCCTCGTCCGCGACGCGGCGGGCTCGGATGACGCCGCCCTCATCGAACGCGCCCGGGCAGCGCCCTTGCCGGGAGAACGTGACGTGGTCGCCGAGGTGATGGCGTCGGACTCCGAGACGTCTGGTCCCGAGGGCGGGCCCCTGGTCGTGATCCTCGACTGTGGCGTCAAGCGCAACATCGTCGATGCCCTGGTCCGCCATGGCGCCCGCGTCACCGTCGTCCCCTACGGAACGTCCTACGCCGCGATCGCCGCCCTCGGCCCTGCTGGGATCGTCGTCTCCCCCGGTCCGGGCGACCCCGCGAATCTCGACCATGGCCTCGATGTCGTCCGCCATATCGTCGCGGACCAGGTGCCCTATTTCGGCATCTGCCTCGGCCACCAGTTGCTCGCCCGGGCGATCGGTGCCAAGACGGAGAAACTCCGGTTCGGCCACCGGGGCGGCAACCACCCCGTCCTCGACCGCGCCACGGGCCGGGTCACGATCACCTCGCAGAACCACGGCTACCGGGTCGATGCCGCGTCGGTCCCGACCGGCGCTGGGTGGCGAGTGTCCCTGCTAAACCTGAATGACGATTCGGTCGAGGGCCTGGCCAACGACGCCCTGCCGGTGATGACCGTCCAGTTTCACCCCGAGGCGTCCCCCGGCCCCTGGGACAACGACGACCTCTTCGGCCGCTACATGGGCATGGTCCGGGGAGACGTGGCCAGATGATCCAGACCACGACGCGGAGCGACGCGACATGGATGGGGCACCACTCGTGAACGACGTTCGCCAGATTCCCGCGCCCGGCGACATGACGAAGCGAGCGACTCCGGCGATTCCGCCCACGGTGTCGAGCGTCCTGGTGATCGGCTCCGGGCCGATCATCATCGGCCAGGCCGCCGAGTTTGACTATGCCGGGGCCCAGGCCTGCCGCTCCCTCCGCGAGGAGGGCATCCGCACCATCCTGGTTAACTCCAACCCAGCCACCATCATGACCGACGAGGGCATCGCCGACGCGGTCTACATCGAGCCCTTGACCCCGGACGTGATCCGCCGCGTCATCCAGCGGGAGCGGCCGGATGGCCTCCTCGCCACCCTCGGCGGCCAGACCGGCCTCAACCTCGCGGTCCAGGTCCACCGCCTCGGTATCCTCGACCAGTACGGCGTCCGCCTCCTCGGCACCCCCCTGTCCGCCATCGAGCAGGCTGAGGACCGCGCCCTGTTCAAGCAGATGCTGGAGGGCCTCGGCGAGCCCGTCGTCCCGAGCGTCATCGCGACGACCGTCCAGCAGGCCGTCGCTTTCGCCTCCGAGGTATCGCTGCCGCTCGTCATCCGCCCCGCCTACACCCTCGGCGGCACCGGTGGCGGCATCGCCCACACCATGGACGACCTGCGCCGGATCGCCGGGGGCGGCATCGCCGCTAGCCCGATCGGCCAGGTCCTGATCGAACGCTCCCTGCTCGGCTGGAAGGAACTCGAGTACGAGGTGATGCGCGACGGCGCCGGGACCTGCATCACCATCTGCAACATGGAGAACATCGACCCGATGGGGGTCCACACCGGCGACAGCATCGTCGTCGCCCCCTCCCAGACTCTCACCGACCGCGAGTACCAGATGCTCCGTACCTCGGCCCTGCGGATCATCAGTGCCCTCGGCATCGAGGGTGGCTGCAACGTCCAATACGCCCTCGACCCGGCGTCGATGGACTATGCCGTCATCGAGGTCAACCCCCGCGTCAGCCGCTCCTCCGCCCTGGCCTCGAAGGCCACCGGCTACCCGATCGCCCGCATCTCGGCCAAGATCGCCGTCGGCCGCCGCCTCGCCGACCTGCGAAACCCGATCACCGGCCAGACCACGGCCGCCTTCGAGCCGGCCCTCGACTACGTCGTCGCCAAGATCCCCCGCTGGCCGTTCGACAAGTTCAGCCGCGCCGACCGGACCATCGGCACCCAGATGAAGGCTACCGGCGAGGCGATGGCGATCGACCGCTCGTTCGAGGCCGCGATCCAGAAGGCCGTCCGCTCCCTGGAGACCCCCGCCGCCGACCTCGCCTGGGAGCAGCCCGGCTGGACCGACGAGGACCTCGACGACCTCATCCGTCGCCCGAACGACCAGCGCCTGTGGGCGATCATGGCCGCCCTGCGCCGGGGCTGGACTATCGCCCGGATCCATGACGCCAGCGCGATCGACCAGTGGTTCCTTTACCGGTTCGAGCACCTGGTCGCCATGGAGCGCGACCTCGCCGCCTCGCCGCTGACCCCGGCCGCCCTCTGGGAGGCCAAACGGGCCGGTTTCTCGGATCACCAGGTCGCCACCCTGACCGGCCAGTCCGAGCGACAGGTGCGCGAGACCCGCCACCGCCTGGGCATGCTGCCCGTCTACAAGACGGTCGACACCTGCGCGGCCGAGTTCGCCGCCGAGACGCCGTACTTCTACTCCACCTACGAGGAGGAGGACGAAGCCACGCCGCTGGTCGGCGATCGGGCCCTGGTGATCGGCTCCGGCCCGATCCGGATCGGCCAGGGGATCGAGTTCGACTACTGCTCGGTCCAGGCCGCCGCCGCCCTCCGCGACGCCGGCGTCGCCGCGATCATGGTCAACTCCAACCCGGAGACGGTCTCGACCGACTTCGACGCCTCGGACCGCCTCTACTTCGAACCGCTCGACGTGGAGAGCGTCAGCGAGATCCTGGCCCACGAGGGCGTTGGTGGCACCCCGCCCGCCGCGATCACCCAGTTCGGTGGCCAGACGGCGATCAACCTGGCCGGTCCCCTCGATGAGATGGGCTTCGCCATCCTTGGCACCCCGCTCGACGCCATCGATCTGGCCGAGGACCGGTTCCGGTTCGAGGCCTTCCTGCGCGGCCTCGGCATCCCCCAACCCCCCGGCGCGGCCGTCACCTCCCTGCACGACGCCCGGGCCATCGCCGAGCGGATCGGCTATCCGGTCCTCGTCCGCCCCTCGTACGTCCTCGGTGGCCGGGCGATGGAGGTCGTCCACGGCCCGGACCACCTGGAGCGCTACATCCGCAACGCCTCCACCATGACGCCGGACCGCCCCGTCCTGGTCGACAAGTACCTGCTCGGCCGAGAGTTTGAGGTCGATGCGATCGCCGACGGGGTCGATGTCCTGATCCCCGGGGTAATGGAGCACATCGAGCGGGCCGGGGTTCATTCCGGCGACTCCTTCGCGGTCTACCCCGAGCTGAACCTGTTCCCCGCCGAGGTCGAGACCGTGGTGGACTACACGACCCGGATCGCCCTCGCGCTCGGGGTCCGCGGGCTCTGCAACATCCAGTTCGTCGTCCAGAGTGGCCGCATCTCGGTCCTGGAGGTCAATCCGCGCTCCTCCCGGACCGTCCCGTTCCTCAGCAAGGCGACCGGGGTGCCGATGGTCAGGCTGGCCACCAACGTCGCCCTGGGCCGTTCCCTCAAGGAGCAGGGCTATCCGGGCGGACTCTGGCCCCGGCAGCCGCTGGTCGCGGTCAAGGCCCCTGTCTTCTCGATGGCCAAGCTGCGTGGGGTCGAGGTCCACCTCGGCCCGGAGATGAAATCGACCGGCGAGGTGATGGGCATCGACCGCACCTTCGAACCCGCTTTCTTCAAGGCCCTGATGTCCTCCGGCCTGGCCCTGCCCGCCCGGGGTGCGCTCTTGATCTCCCTCGCCGACGAGGACAAGGCGGACGGCCTGGCGATGCTCGGCCAGTTGATCCGGATGGGCTACACCCTCTTCGCCACCGAGGGCACGGCCGCCTTCATCGAGCGGAACGGGATGCCGGTCCACCTGGTCACCAAGCGGATCGGGCGGGGCTCGCCGGACGTGCTGGACGTCATCCTTCAGGGCACCGTCCACGGGGTCATCAACACCCCGGGCCCGGCCGACAAGGAGGTCCTCGACGGGCTCCAGATCCGGCGGGCGGCGGTCGAGCGCGGCATCCCGTGTATCACCTCGATCGACACCGCCCGGGCGATGGTCACGGCCATGAGCGGGGCCACGTCGGTCTATACTGTCCAACCGGTGACGGCCTATCGAGAGAGCGGTTTTGGGTACTAGGGATCACCGGTGGGCGATCCCGGCATCATGCCGGGTGGCCGCGGGATGATGGGGATAGGTGGTCCGGTGGCGGCTGTCCGGGAGTTCGAGAGCGAGATCGTCGCGAAGCGATCCGTGATGGATGATGCCCACCTCGTCGATCTGAGCGCCCCCTCCGGGCTCGTCGCCGCCATGCGCCCCGGCCAGTTCGTGGAGGTCCTCTGCCGCGTGGATGGGTCCTACGATCCCCTCCTGCGCCGCCCATACTCTCTCTACGCGACCGATCCTGCCAACGACCGGTTCACCTTGCTGGTCCGCCCCTACGGGCGCGGCAGCGAATGGCTCGGCCAGCAACGGCCGGGCGCCACACTCGACATCCTCGGCCCCCTCGGCAACGCTTTCGAGATCAGGCCCAAGAGTCGCCACCTGCTGATGGTGGCGGGCGGGGTCGGCGCCGCGCCGCTGGTGATGCTCTCCCAACGGGCAGTCGCGCGGGGGGTGGCGGTCACCTACCTGATGGGGGCGATGGACGCCGGCAGTCTCCTGCCGGCCTCCGCCCTCCCGGCCGCCGTCGAGTACCTCGTCGCCACGGAGGACGGCAGCCAGGGCCACCGGGGCTACGTCACCGAACTCGTCGCGGACTACATCCAGTGGGCCGACCAGATCTACTCCTGCGGCCCGGAGCCGATGTTCCGGTCGCTGCGACAGGTCGTCCGCCAGCACCGAGTCACCCGCGAGCCCCGGGTCTGGGTCTCGGTCGAGCGAACGATGGCCTGCGGTCTCGGTGCCTGCCTCGGTTGCGTGGTCGAGACCAGGCGAGGCATGCGGACCTCGTGCGTCGATGGCCCGGTCTTCGAGATGGACGATCTCCTGTGGTGACGACCACCTGGCACGCACCGGCGGTGAGGACGGCGCGACGTGGCTGATTGCTCGGTCGACCTCGCCCCGCGGAACCCGCGCGAGCTGCGGCTGGCCAACCCGGTCATCGCCGCGTCGGGCTGCTTCGGCTACGGGCTCGAGTACGCCGGCCTGATCGATGTCCAGCGCCTGGGTGCCTTCGTCAGCAAGGGCATCACCCCCGAGCACCGGTCCGGTAACCCGATGCCCCGGATCACCGAGACGGCCGGGGGGATGTTGAACGCCATCGGCCTCCAGAATCCCGGTATCAAGGGCTTCCTCAAGAAGTACCCCCCGGTCTGGGAGGGCTGGCGCGTCCCGGCCATCGTCAATATCTCGGCCGAGCGCGTCGCCGACTTCGCGATGATGGCCCGCCTGCTCGACGAGACCCCGGGGATCGCCGGGATCGAGGTGAACATCTCCTGTCCCAATGTCGCGGCCGGGGGGTACTGCTTCGGGTGGGACGCGGCGATGTCGGCCGAGGTGACCCGAGCCGTCCGCCAGGCGACGACCCTGCCGGTGATCGTCAAGCTCAGCCCCGGCGCGATCGATATCGCCGGCGTGGCCCTGGCCGTCGAGGCGGCCGGGGCCGACGCCGTCTCCCTGATCAATACCCTGGTCGGGATGGCGATCGACATCCGGCGACGGCGTCCGATCCTCGCCAACGAGACCGGTGGCCTCTCCGGCCCTGCCATCAAGCCGGTCGCCCTGCGGATGGTCTACCAGGTCGCCGCCGTGGTCGATATCCCGGTGATCGGACTGGGTGGGATCATGGGCGTCGAGGACGCCATCGAGTTCTTCATGGCCGGGGCATCCGCGATCCAGGTCGGCACGATGATCTTCCCCCAGCCGACCCGCCTGATGACCCTGATCGACGGCATCGACGCCTGGCTCGACGAGGCGGGCTTCCAGGACCTGTCCGGGATCATCGGCCTGGCCAACGCCGGCATGCTGGCCCGCCGCACCGCACCCGCGGTCGCGGCGGCCGGGTAGGCCGGGGAGTAGGGGAGGGACGACGGTGGCCGGAAGCGGCAATGGCGACTCGGCGGGTGATGTGTTAGACGTGCTGCGGGCTGCCGGGGCCCTAAAGAGCGGCCATTTCCTGCTCTCGTCCGGGCGCCATGGGGACCGCTACATCGAGAAGTTCGACCTGCTGCGCCAGCCCAGGGCCACCGAAGCGGCCTGCCGCGGCTTCGTGGACCGGTTCGCGAGCGAGCGGATCGACATCGTCGTCGGCCCGACCACCGGCGGCATCCTGCTCGCCTTCGAGGTCGCCCGCCAGCTCGGAGTCGCCGCCGCCTACGCGGAGCGACGCGACGACGGCACGCCAGGCCGCGAGATCCGGCGTGGCACCACCTTCGTGCCGGGCGCCCGCGTCCTGGTGATCGATGACATCCTGACCACCGGCGGGTCGGTACGGGAAACGCTGGACACCCTGGTAGCGTTGCCGGTCGCCATCGTCGCGGTCGCGGTCCTGATCGACCGGAGCGGCGGCCGGGCCGCCTTCGACGTCCCCCTCTTCAGCCTGGCCGCCCTCTCGTTCGAGACCTGGCAGCCAGTAGACTGTCCGATGTGCGCCCGGGGGGAACCGCTCGTCAAGCCGGGCACCACCGTCGATCCCGGTGGGATCGGGGCGAGTGCAGTCCTTGACCGTGACGACCGGTGACGAGATCGGTCCGGACTGACTTATTCCTCGTGCCGGTGGTGCTCCATGCGTTCGTGGAGTTGCTCCCTCAGGCCACTGATGTCCTGGAGGCGCTGGTCGATCTGCCGCAGGATGTCGATCCGGGGCCGATCGACATACTCGTCCCGCAGCTCGATGATGATCTGGGCGATCCGGGCGATCGTGCGCACCGTATGGACCGGATCGTCCTCACGGGAGGGCTGGGTGTACCCGCTCGTCATGCTGACTCTCTCCCGCGTGGTGGTCGCTCGTGTGATCGTCGTCCTCGGAGCGCCGGTAGGGTAGCACGGCGCCGGGCCACTGGCTACGCGACCGGTGGCGGTTCCGGCACCGCGATGACGATCGCCTCCGCCAAGGTCACCGACCCGGCCAGGATCTCCGCCATATCCGACTCCCCGATGATGGGCACACCGAGTGCCCGCGCCTTCTCCACCTTCGACCCGGCCTCCTCCCCGGCGACGACGACCGTCGTCTTCTTGGACACTGAACTCGTCACGGTCGCCCCTTCCTGCCGGAGCCGTTCCTCCGCGTCCTCACGGGTCATCGCGGAGAGGCGACCCGTCAGGACGACCTTGGCCCCGGCGAAGATGCCCCCGGCATCGTCAGATCGGTCCTCGGCGACCCGGAGCCCGGCCCGCGTGAGTCGCTCGATCAGGTCGAGGTTCGGTCCCTCGGCGAAGAAGGCCCGGACGCTGGTAGCGACGATCGGCCCGATCCCGCCGACCGCCGCGATCGCGTCGTGATCGGCCATCGCCAGGGTGAGGAGGGAACCGAACCGGTCCGCCAACAGGCGAGCGTTTCGCTCCCCGACGTGCCGGATGCCGAGCCCGTGGACCAGTCGCCAGACCGGGCGGTCCCTGGAATGTTCGATCGCGCGTTGGAGGTTGGCCGCGCTCAACTCACCGAGGCGTTCGAGGCCCGAGATCGCTTCCCAATCGAGGCCGTAGAGGTCGGCGGCGTCCCGGACCAAGCCGAGGTCGACGAACCGGTCCACCAGCTTGTCGCCCAGCCCGGCGATATCCATCGCCCCCCGGGACGCGAAATGCTGGACCCGCTCCTTGCGCTGGGCCGGACAGGTCGCGTTGGTGCAATAGCGCATCACCTCCCCCGGGGCCCGGGAGACGGGCTCGCCGCAGGACGGACAGTTGTCCGGCATGCGCCACGGCACCGCGTCGTCCGGCCGGCGCTCCCCGATCACCTTGACGATCTGGGGGATCACGTCGCCCGCCCGCTGGACGACGACGGTGTCGCCGATCCGGATGTCCTTCCGGGCCACCTCGTCCTCGTTGTGCAGGGTGGCCCGGCTGACCCTGACGCCGCCGATGTTCACCGGCGCGAGGTGGGCGAGTGGGTTCAGCGACCCCGTCCGGCCAACGTTGATGATGATGTCCTCGACGGTCGTCGTCTGCTGGATGGCTGGGAACTTGTAGGCCGTCGCCCAGCGCGGCTCTCGGGCGACGTAGCCGATCTCCTCCTGCTGGCGGACATCGTCGACCTTGATGACCACGCCATCGATCTCGAAGGGGGTTTCGTGACGCTTCGCCAGCCACCGCTCCGCCGCTGTCCAGACCTCATCAATCCCGTCGTGACACTCCGCCCCCGGCGATGCGTCGAACCCGGCCGCCCGCAGCCGGACCAAGGCGTCCCAGTGTGACTCCGGCGCGGGCCGACCGTGGACATACCCGATGCCGTAGGCGATGAAGCGCAGCGGACGCCGAGCCGTGATCGCCGGGTCCTTCTGCCGAACGGACCCCGCCGCCGCGTTGCGCGGGTTCATGAAGGGTTTTCCACCGGCATCCTCGATCCCTCGGTTGAGCCGTTCGAAGTCGGCTTTCCGCATGTACAACTCGCCACGCACCTCGACCGTGCCGGCCGAGGCCAGACCGTCCCCCGCGAGCCGCATCGGGATCGCCCGCACCGTCCGCAGGTTGGCCGAGATATCGTCGCCATGGCTGCCGTTGCCCCGGGTCGCGCCGTGGTCGAACCGGCCCTCGACGTACGTCAACGCGATCGCGAGCCCGTCGATCTTCGCCTCGGTCACGAAGCGGAGATCGCCCGTGCTGGCGAACCGGACGGTCCTGGCATACCAGGCATCGAGCTCCTCGCGCGAGAAGACGTTGCTCAGGGACAGCAGCGGGCGCGGGTGGGCCACCTCGGCGAAACCCGCCTGGGGTGTCGTCCCGACCCGTTGGGTCGGCGATTCGCTCGTGACCAACTCGGGATTGTCGGCCTCGATCGACCGGATCTCGTTGAAGGCGGCATCGTATTCGGCATCGGTCGCGGTCGGCTGGTCCAGCACGTAGTATTCGTAGTTCCACCGGTCGACCGACTGGCGCAGGTCGTCCAGGCGACGCTGGGTCGTCGCGGCATCCATGGATCGCCTCCGGGACGTGGTCGGGGATTGGTACACTCGTTCGCACCGGCGGGCGTACGTTCGCCTTGATCGCAGTATACCGCCACGGTGACTCGCATCCGACGGCCTGGTGAGACGATGGACCCGCTGATCGACTATGACGACGTGAGCCAGGTCCACCCCGACATCGAGATGGGGTCGATCGAGGATGCCCCGGCGCTGGACGATCTCGATCTGCCGGCAAATTCGCCGGGCGACGACGATGTCAGCCAACTGGTCCCCGATGAGGAGGCACTCGCCGCGGATCGGGGTCCGGACATGGGCGAGGCGGCCGGGGGTGAGCGGCGCTACGACCACCTGGCGGACAGGGCCCTCAGCTACATCCGGGACCGGCGGAGTGCCGTTCACGAGGATGTCCTGATCGCCCATGTCTTCGGCAACAGCGGCCACGTCGCCATGTGGCGACCGCTGATCAGGCAGGTGCTCTCCGCCGAGGCCGAGGTGGTCCTCTCTGTCGATGGTTATTGGTCGACGGCCGGACGGGTCGCCATCCCCGGCGATCATCCACTCAATGAGTTCGTGGCTCTCGATGTCGAGACGACCGGGCTACGCCCCCTGCACCAGCGGATCACCGAGGTGGCGGCGATCCGGTTCAAGGACGGGGTCGTGGCGGGACGGTATTCGTCGCTGGTCAATCCCGAGCGTCGCATTCCCCTCTCGATCGCCAAGCTGACCGGGATCACCGACGCCGACGTCGCCGGGGCGCCCCTCTTCGCGGCCGTGGCCGACCCGCTATTGGATTTCCTCGGCCACGGTCCGGTGGTCGGCCACAATGTCCGCTTCGACATGGGATTCGTCAACGCGGAACTGAAACGGGTCGGCAAGCCTCCCCTGGGCAACGCCACGATCGACACCGTCTCGCTCGCGCACCGGTTGATCCCCGGTCTGCGAAAGCCGACCCTGGAACGGGTCGCCAAAGCGCTCGGCCTGGTGCCCGGCCGCCTGCACCGGGCCGAGGCCGACGCCGAGTTGACCGGCCTGGTGGCGGACAGGTTGGCCCGCGGCGCGGTCCAACAGGGGTTCGAGGGCGAGAGGCTGGAGGCCCTCTTCTCGGCGCCGGCCGCCCGTAAACCGCGGGACCGGGCCGGGCGAGACCGGGCGCCACTCGACCGTTCCATCCTGGCGGACATCCCGAAGCGTTCTGGCGTCTACGTCATGCGGGACCGGCAGGGCACCGTCATCTACGTCGGCAAGGCGAAGAACCTGCGGGACCGGGTCGGGTCGTATTTCTCCCAGGCGATCGGTTATACCCGGAAGATGGACGGGCTGCTCGACGCGCTGACGACCATCGATGTCGAGGTGACGGGGTCGGAGTTGGAAGCCCTATTGCTCGAGGCGCAACTGATCCGCCGCTACCAGCCCCGCTACAACACCGCGATGCGCTCGTTCGAGCACTATCCCTTCATCCGGGTCGATGTGGCCAACCCCTGGCCGAGGATCACGCTGGCCAAGGCGCGCAAGGACGATGGTTCGGCCTACTTCGGTCCCTTCCGCAACAAGACCGGGGCCCGCAAGACAGTTGACCTGATCAACGACGTGCTGCCGTTGCGGACCTGCACCCGATCGTTCCGGGATGCCCGCTCCTACGGGGCACCTTGCATCCAACTGGACCTCGGAAAGTGCCTTGGACCGTGCATGGGCGTCGCCGACCCTGGCGAGTACCGGGGTCTGGTCAGGGATGTCGTCCGGTTCCTCGATGGCCAGGACGAAGTGCTCTACGAGCGGCTCTGGCACGGTCTCGAACAGGCGGCCGAGCGGCAGGACTTCGAGCGGGCCCGGAAGCTCCGCAACGACATCACCTCCCTCACCCATGTCGTCCAGGCGCACGGGATCCTGCGGGACGCGGTCGAGAACCACACCCTGGCCCTCGTCTTGCCAGGGGTCGAGGCCGGGATGAGGGAGGTCTTCATCGTCATCGCTGGCCAGATCTGGAGCCGGAGCCGGGTTGCCGACGACGACCGGGTGGACGCCGCCGGGCGGCTTGGCGCGAGTTGGCAGCGGGCGCGACGAGCACCCGTTCGTGAACTCGACCACCACGCGATCGACGAGGCGAACATCTTGAACCGGTGGCTCCACCAACACGCGGGTCACCCGGCGATCGTGCCCCTGCGCGGCACTGATCCCGACTGGCCCGGTATCGTCAGCCTCGCGCTGTCACTGCCAGACGACTGCTGGACCGGATGGCAGGCACCGGGCGAAGCCGGCGAGGATGAGCAAGCGGTCATTCTCGATTCGGTCCCGGCAGAGATGCTCGACGAGCCAGCGGTTTCGATCGAGGTGAAGGACATGGTCGAGGCGGGCTGGTCATGACCAGCCCCAAGGAGGATCGAGGGGCCGTGAGTGAACGAGATGGTGTCGACGTCTTAGGGGAGATCGCCGATCAAGTCCGCGGTTGTCCGAAGTGCGAGCTATGCCGCACCCGGACCAACGCCGTGCCGGGGGAGGGGAATCCCCGGGCCAGGGTGATGCTGATCGGCGAGGGACCGGGCTTCTACGAGGACCGGGAAGGCCGGCCGTTCGTCGGCAATTCGGGCAAGTTCCTCAATGCCCTGCTCGCCAAGGCCGGGCTCGCCCGCGAGGATGTCTTCATCACCAACGTCGTGAAGTGTCGTCCGCCCGGCAACCGCGATCCCCTGCCGGACGAGATCGCCGCGTGCGCCCCCTATCTTGAGGGACAGATCGCCGCGATCGACCCGGACGTGATCGTGACCTTGGGCCGGTTCTCGATGGCCCGCTGGTTCGCGGGGGAACGCATCTCCAAGATCCACGGCCAGGCCAAACGGGACGGGCGGCGGGTCATCGTGCCGATGTATCACCCCGCCGCCGCACTGCACCAGTCGTCGCTGCGCGGCGCGATCGAGGAGGACTTCGAGCGATTGCCGAAGATCCTGGCCGAGATGGAGCGGTCCCGGGAGTCCGAGGCTGCCAGGGACGCCCCGAAGGAAGCCCAGTCGAAACTCTTCTGAATGACCGCCCCGACCGGGATGAGGGTAATCCTCATGCGTCGTACCCCGGACACCAATGCCCTTCGAGGGGTACCGGAGCGATTGCCCGAAACAGGGGGAACCATTCAGCATGGTATAGTGTCCGTACAGTCTGACCCGCGCTGACCGGCTCTATCCCGCGCTCCCCCGCTCGCGGTCTCGTTCTCCCGTTGTGTCCATGGCGCACGGGGACAGCTGCCGCTACGCATGGGGTGGGACATCCGATCATGGTGACCTCGACCGGAGCGCGCGAGCGCCAACGCCAGGGAAAGGGCGCACGGCAGCGAGAGCGTCGGCCGTCGCTGATGGAACGTGGGCGCCGGTCGGTGGGGTGGGTCCGCGCGGTGCCGTCGCGTATGCCGTCGTTGTCGATCGCGGACCGGCGGCACCGGGAACTGGCCGGCGTCGCCCTGTTGCTGGTGACCGCGCTCAGTGCCTGGTCGCTCGTGTCAGGTCAGGGTGCGGGGCTGATCCCGGCGTGGTGGGCGAGGGTCCTGACCGCCGCGTATGGCACGGCGGGGAGTTGGGTGATCCCGCTCCTGCTCGGGCTCGCGGCGATCCGGTTCTTGCGCCCGGTCCCGGGTCCCGTCCTGGTCGCTCGCCATTATGCCGGCGGGCTGTTCCTGACCGTGTCATCGGTGGGCCTACTTCGCCTCGGTGACGAGGGCGTTGGGACCGGGTTGGGCGGCAATGCCGGGGCGGCGGTCGCGACGATGGCGTCAGAGGGCCTCGGCGAGGCCCCAGCCGCGGTGTTTCTCCTGATCCTTGGCTGGGTCGCGGTGTTGTTGCTGTCCAACACGTCGTTCCAGGCGCTCGCGGTGGACGTGCGAGGCGCTTGGGTGCGGGGCCGTGCCGCGGTGCGGTCACGCCGCCCCGTCCCGTCGCCGCCCGAGCCTCCCCCGGCGCCCGTGGTCGATCCGCCGTCGCGACGGCGGATCCGAGCCCGAAACGCACCGGTGGAGGACGCCGAGGAGGTGGTGGCGACCGTACCGGTGGCCCAGGAAGTCCCGGTCGCCCGGACCGCCGCTCCCCCGGCCCTCGTGGAACGGGTCATCAATATTCCCAAGCGGGAGCCGCCCGTCACCGCGTTGCCCGACGCCGACCTGGCGAAGCCGGGCCGGCGTCCTCAACGATCCGTCCCCTTGCCGTTGCCGAGCACCGGGTTGTTGGCCCAGTATGACGGGGTGGCGCCGGACACTGCCGGTCTGGAGACGAAGGCCCGGCTGATCGAGGAATCGCTCCGCAGTTTTCGGGTCGAGGCCCGGGTCCGGGAGATCAACCCCGGGCCGAGTGTCACCCAGTTCGCCCTGGAACCGGGCGGCGGCGTGAAGGTCCGGCGGATCACCGAGCTCCAGAACGACCTGGCCCTGGCCCTGGCGGCGCCCAGCATCCGGATCGAGGCCCCGATCCCGGGTTTCGCCCGCGTGGGCCTCGAGATCCCGAACGAGGAGATCTCCACCGTCGGGCTTCGGGAGACGCTCGAGTCGGCCGCCTTCGCCAGGGGAAAACAGAAGCTCCCGATCCCTCTCGGACGGGACGTCAATGGTCGCTACGTCGTCCATGACCTGACCCGAATGCCCCACCTCCTCATCGCCGGGGCGACGGGTAGTGGCAAGAGTGTCTGCCTCAACGGGATCATCTCGACGTTTCTCCTCTGCCGCCCGCCGGAGGAACTCAAGATCCTGATGATCGACCCCAAGATGGTCGA
>JACCVE010000079.1 GCA_013698285.1 Chloroflexia bacterium
GTTCAGGGCGACGTTCTTGAAGAAGACGGTGTCGTTGGAGCCGCCACCGGTGACATCGACGCCGCCGGGGCCGGTCCGGTTGACGCCCATCGAGCCGTCGGCGCCGTCCCATTGGATCGTGATGGTGCCAGCGGTCTCGATCTGGCGGAAGGAATAGAAGGTGCCGTTGGACACCCGGGCGAAGATGGCATTCGTGCGATTGGTGGGGATGGAGGTGGGGTTATGGACCACCTTGGTGTCCCGCTCGCCGCCGAGGATGCCGGAGCCGGAGGCGAAGACGGTGCCGGTGCCGGTGCCGGGGGAGTAATACCCGAGGGCCGGATATCCGGCGATCTCTGTCTGGGCGGTCGAGAAGTCGTCGACGAGCACGGGGCCGGCGGCGGCGACGCGGGCCGGAGAAGTGGCGGCGGAGAGGGCGCCCAGCAGGGCGACGGCGAGTGAGACGACGACGATCAGCAGGTTTCGCGCGCGCACGGTGGGACCTCCCGGGGTACGGCGACCAGGGGACGGGCTGATCGGCCGGTCGTGGTCCTCACCACGCCGGGCGATCGTTCGCTGGTCAGCCGAGGACTCCGTGATAGGCGTGAGGAATGCCGGGCGGTATCCGTCTTTCAACGTACTTTCCGACGACGACGACCTACGTATATACGTAGGTGCGGTGGGGGTTGCCGTTGCGGAGGCGCCGAGTGCCAGGCCTTGCCAGCGCCGGGGAAGCCAAACGGGGGAGGTGGGCGGGCGCGGGAACGACGGCCGGGGGGCCGCGTCCGGCCCATCCGGCGACGCTTGACACCCGGCGGGGGCATGGCTATCGTTGCTCTTAAGGACGAAGGAACGATCCCCCCGCGACCTCTCTCACCTTGGACCAACCGCGGAGATCATCACTACGAGGCGCGGCCACCGGCCGGGCCGGGGAACACTATGTCTACGAAAGACCTGACGACCGACATCATCACCACGATCGCCCCAGATGGGGCCGTCACCGCTCCGGCCAAGACCACGACGACCCGGAAGGCCGCCACGGCCAAGGCCGCCACCGGCACGACCTCGACCAAGCCCGCGGCGACGCGAAAGACGGCGACCAGGGCCACGGCGACCACGGCCGCGAAGGCGACCACCGCGGCCCGGAAGACCACGGCCGCAGCCGTCCCGTCCGTCGGCCGAGGCAAGCTGGTGATCGTCGAGTCGCCGGCCAAGGCGAAGACGATCGCCCGCTACCTGGGCCGTGGCTACACCGTGAAGGCGTCGATGGGGCACATCCGCGACCTGCCCAAGAGCACGCTCGGGGTCGAGGTGGACGGCGACTTCACCCCGAAGTACCTGGTGCCCCGCGACAAGGCCAAGGTGGTCAAGGACCTCAAAGCCAGCGTCCAGGGGGCGAAGGAGATCTACCTCGCCACCGACCCCGATCGGGAGGGGGAGGCAATCGCCTGGCACCTGGTCCAGGCGACCGAGGCCCAGGGCAAGCCGATCCACCGGGTGGTGTTCCACGAGATCACGCCCGAGGCCGTGACCGAGGCGATGGAGCACCCCCGCGACATCGACATGCAACTCGTCGATGCCCAGCAGGCCAGGAGGGTCCTGGACCGGCTCGTCGGCTACGGGATCAGCCCGCTGCTGTGGAAGAAGGTCAAGCGCGGCCTCTCGGCGGGGCGGGTCCAGACGGCGGCGCTGCGGATCGTGGTCGAGCGGGAGCGGGAGGTCCAGGATTTCATCCCGGTCGAGTACTGGTCGCTGGATGCCGAACTGGCGAAGCGCGACGTGGCGCCCGGGAAGCTGGGCCAGATCCGGGCCTCGCTCTCGAAGATCGATGGCAAGAAGGCCGAGCTGAAGACCGAGGAGGAGACCAACGCGGTCCTGGCCGGGCTGGAGGGCGCCGCCTACCGGGTCGGCACCGTCACCCGGCGGGAGACGCGACGGCGACCCTCGGCCCCGTTCACGACCAGCACCCTGCAGCAGGAGGCCTCCCGCAAGCTCGGCTACGCCCCAAAGCGGACGATGCAGTTGGCCCAGAACCTCTACGAGGGCGTCGACATTGGGGCCGACGGCAGCCAGGGCCTGATTACCTACATGAGGACGGACTCGACCAACGTCTCGGGGTCGGCCCAGCAGGCGGCGCGGGCGGTGATCAGCGTCCGGTTCGGGCCGGAGTACGTGCCGGAGCGGCCCCCCGTCTACGCCAAGAAGAGCAAGGGGGCCCAGGAGGCGCACGAGGCGATCCGGCCGACATCGCCGCGGCGCGACCCGGCGAGCGTCAAGGCGTATTTGTCGGCGCCGCAGTTCAAGCTCTACCAACTGGTCTGGCAGCGGTTCATGGCCAGCCAGATGGCGCCGGCGGTGCTGGACAACACGGGCGTCGATGTCCTGGCCGGGCCCGAGGCGCGGCTGACGACCGACGCGGCCCCCTACGTCTTCCGGGCGACGGGGTCGGTGGTGAAGTTCCCCGGCTTCATGGCGATCTACCAGGCCGGCCGGGACGACGGCGACCAGGACGAGCTGGACAAGGGGGCGCTGCCGGCGGTGGCCGAGGGCGAGGACCTCGACCTGCTTCGCCTGCTGCCGGAGCAGCACTTCACCCAGCCCCCGCCCCGGTTTAGCGAGGCGACGCTGGTCAAGGCGCTGGAGGAGCAGGGGGTCGGGCGGCCGAGCACGTACGCCCCGACGCTGGAGACGCTGAAGTTCCGCAACTACGTCACGGTCGAGGAGAAGAAGCTGATCCCGACCGAGCTGGGTTTCATCGTCAACGACCAGTTGGTCGAGCACTTCCCCGGCCTGTTCGAGATCACGTTCACCTCCCGGCTGGAGGAGGAGCTGGACGAGATCGCCAGCGGCGAGCGGTCCTGGATCCCGACGATGCACCAGTTCTACGGCCCGTTCACGGCCACGCTGCAGCGGGCCGAGCAGACGATGGAGCGAATCCGGCCGAAGGACGAGCCGACCGACCAGGTCTGCGAGCAGTGCGGCGAGCCGATGGTCATCAAGCTGGGCAAGTTCGGCCGGTTCCTGGCCTGCTCCGGCTTCCCCAACTGCCGTAACGCCCGGCCACTGCTGACCAAGGTCGGCGTGACCTGCCCGACCTGCAAGGAGGGCGAGGTGGTCGAGCGGCGGTCGAAGAAGGGGAGGGTCTTCTACGGCTGCGAGCGGTACCCGGCCTGCGACTTCGTGAGCTGGAACAAGCCGGTCGCCCAGCCCTGTCCCCGGTGCGGCTCGTTCATGGTCGAGATCAACCGGAGGGGAGAGATCCGCTGCCCGGCCTGCCACCACAGCGGCGAGGCGCTGGCCGAGTCGGCCTAGCGGGGATGGCCGGGCCCACGCCCGGTCCCGCCGTCCCGCGCCGCCCAGACATCGAGCGAGGGCGGGAGCGACCGTGGTCCCGCCCGATCCGGATGCCTTCGTATGACCGGGAGGACCGAGACCCCGTGACCTACCAGCATGACTACCCGCGCCGCGTCCCGATCCACGCCACGACGATCCTGGGGGTGAAGCGGGGCAACGAGGTCGCCCTGGCCGGGGACGGCCAGGTGACCGTCGGTGACGTCGTGCTGAAGCACGGGGCGCGGAAGATCCGGACCCTCTACGACGGCCAGGTACTGGCCGGGTTCGCCGGGGCCGTGGCCGACGCCCTGACGCTGTTCGGGAAGTTCGAGGCCCAGTTGAAGGCGTGGGACGGCAACCTGCGGCGGGCCTCGGTCGAGTTGACCAAGGAGTGGCGGACCGACCGTTACCTGCGTCGCCTGGAGGCCCAACTGATCGTCGCCGACCCGGACTCGTTGCTGGTGCTGTCCGGCGAGGGGGACGTGATCGAGCCGGACGATGGGATCGTAGCGATCGGGACCGGTGGTCCCTACGCGACGGCCGCCGCCAAGGCGCTGCTGGCGGCGACCGACCAGGACGCCCGGACGATCGTCGAGGCATCAATGCGGATCGCGGCCGAGATGTGCATCTTCACCAACGACCGGTTCACCATCGAGGTGGTCCGGCACGAGACCGACGACGAGGGTGAGGAGGACGGCGACGAGGACGCGGGCGAGACCCCCTCGGGGGCCGGGTCCGAGGTGGTGGTGGTGATGGACGCGTCGAACGAGTCGGAGGCCGAGTTGCCGCTGCCGTCGGACTCGCCGACCCCGGACGATGAAGACGATGAAGACGCTGAAGATGATGACGACGACGAGGACGAGACCGACGACCGGGTCCGGCGGGAGAACGACTACGAGGACGACGAGGCTGAACCGGGCGACGATGGGCCGGACGACCGACCGTAGGCGGCCCCCGACCCTGGCGCAGCCCGGATGACACCGTCACCACCCGACGACGACGTGTGTTCGCCCCGCGGGGTGAGCCGGAGAGAGACTGAGACGGCACGATGGTTGAGACGCAGCCCCGGACGACCGGCAACACCATGGGCCCGCGGGCCGCGATCGACGGGGACGAGGCCCGGCCACTGCTGGAAGACCTGACGCCGGTCCAGATCGTGGCCGAGCTGGACCGCTACATCATCGGCCAGGCCGACGCGAAGCGGGCCGTGGCGGTGGCGCTGCGGAACCGGTTCCGCCGCCAGCGGCTGCCGGACGACATGCGGCAGGAAGTGCAACCGAAGAACATCCTGATGATCGGCCCGACCGGGGTCGGCAAGACAGAGATCGCCCGGCGGGTGGCGAAGATCGTCGATGCCCCGTTCGTGAAGGTCGAGGCGACCAAGTTCACTGAGGTCGGCTACGTCGGCCGCGACGTCGAGTCGATCGTCCGCGACCTGGTCGA
>JACCVE010000086.1 GCA_013698285.1 Chloroflexia bacterium
CAAGGATGACCGGGGCCGGTGGTGGCATGACCCCGAGGCGGTCCGACAGTGGGCCCGGTCCCGCCCCATGCTGCGAGAGACCCCCGAGGGGTGGACGCGGATGCCGTACTGGCGCGGTAAGGGTCGCGCCTTGACCGGCGAGGGGTTCAACCCCGACGCGTTCCCGACCGACCCGGAGACCGGCTGTTGGGTGTGGCAGGCGGCCGTGACGACGCACGGGCATCCGATCGCCTGGGATGGTCAGCGGCATGTCATCGTGCGGCGCGTGCTCTGGGAGCGGGCGCATGGTCCCCTGCCCGAGGGCTACCGCCTGTGGCGCCGGTGTGGCGACGTGCGCTGCGTCAATCCCGACCACGTCGAGTCACGGCCACCGGGATTGCAACCGCGTCTCGTGAAACCCAAGCCGCCGACCCGGCATCAGGTCCGCATCGGTCCCCTGATGCCGGCCGAGCGACCCGAGGGGATGCCGGAGCGGGAGTGGGTCCTGCTGACCGGACTGGTCGCGGGGCGGACCGTGACCGAGATGGCCAAGGTGATCGGGGTGACGCGGCAGAACGGCTATCTCCTGCTGAGCCGGGCCGAGGGGCGGCTGCAAGCGGGTGCTGGGTGCTGATCGAGCTGCCAACCCTCCTCGGCGGTCACTCCCGCCCGATCACCCCAGAAGTCCTAGGTCGATCTCAAATATCCAGGCCGCCGGCTGCTACCTTGGACACTGACCATGCTCGCCTAAGTTGAGCGCCAGGTCGCAGCCGCGTGGCGTCGAGCCCAATGTCGGCCCGGCCGACGCAGTCCTCAGGAGGGCTGGCAATGGCCTTGATACGGGACCGACAGCGCCGCAGCGAATGGCTGGTCCGCTTGGAGCGGTGGACCGACGCGCCGCTGACCGCGCTCGCCGTGGCGTTGATCCCACTCATCCTCCTTCCTCTGCTCTTCGAGTTCTCGACCGGGACTGACGCTGTCTTCGAGACCATCAACGCACTCGTGTGGGGTATCTTCGCCGCGGACTTGCTGGCGAAGCTCGCCATCGCTCCCGACCGCCTTCGCTACCTGCGCACCCACTGGTTCGATGTGGTGATCGTCCTGCTGCCCCTTCTGCGGCCGTTGCGGCTCGCACGGGCGGCCCGGCTGGTCCGCTTGGCGCCGTGGCTCCGTCTCTTGGCGTCGGGGTCGCGAGTATTGGTCGTCAGTCGTCGCATGGCCGCCGGCCGCCGCGACCTCCAGGCCCCGCTTGACGTGCTCCTGGCCCCGGATATCACTGAAGTCCGTCCCGCCGATGGTGGCGGCCGCCTCCGGCACCGCCCCCGGCCGGGTCGCCTCGATCCGCGCCTCGCCGGTGAGGTGGTTGACCAGGTCGGCCAGCGTCCGGACCGGGAAGACCTCCACCCCGCCGACGAGCGCCGCCTCCGGCGCGTCGTCGTGGGGGACGAGGGCCCGGGCCATCCCCTTGTCCTTCGCCAGGCTGACCATCGAGATGATCCCCGGCGTGTGCCGCAGCACCCCGTCCAGCGACAACTCCCCGACGATCAGGGCGTCCTCGAACCCGGGCGGCACCTGCCCGGACGCCACCAGGATCCCCAGCGCGATCGGCAGGTCATAGGTCGGCCCCGCCTTCTTCAGGTCGGCCGGGGCCAGGTTGATCGTCACCCGCCCGTGGGGAAACTTGCCGCCGCTGTTGCGGATCGCCGCCCGGACCCGCTCCTTGCTCTCCTGCACCGCCGCGTCCGGCAGCCCGACCACCACCATCCCCGGCTGCCCGGTCCCGACATCCACCTCGACCTCGACCAGCACCCCGTCCAACCCGACGACCGCACAGCTATACACCTTCGCCAGCACGCGGCCGCCCCCTCACCGGCCGATCTCGCGCGGCCGTCCTCACCATCACATGCATTCCCGCCTCGCGGCGGCCGATCATAGCACGCGTCCCGGGTCGCCGGGCACCATGCGCGACCCCGAAAACGCTGGGCGGCGACGCTGTTGCCAGTCGCCGCCGTCCCTCGTGCTTGACGTTTTTTCGGTCATCGCTCACACGGTGAACCGGAGATCTGCGACCACGGGTGTGTACCAGGATTACTGGATCATCCGGATCACCACGGGCTTGTCGGATTTGTCACGGTCAAAGCCCGGATCACTGGGTCCCGACGCGATGAAATTATCGATCAAGAGCCCACGGATCTGCTGGTCGTTGGTCCCGATGCCGGTGACGTAAAAGGGCGCAAATCCGACGACCCAAATTTGCTTGGCTGCCGGTGCAGTGGTCGGCGACGGGGTGTTGATTGCGATCGGCAGATACGTTACACAGTTGGTAAAGGTTGGCGGTTTGCACCCACCGATACCGTCTACACGAGTGAATGTGGTTGATACCGTTGTCCCGGCGCGATAATTGAACCACCCGGGGACATTCGTTGATATGTTCCCGCCAGATTCAGCCAGCCCCTTCCAGCCTACCGGAGTATCACATCCTGCCAAGGTGTTTGAAGCCGTTTTACTTCCAGTACCAATGTTATTGTCCCGGATGACGAACGTATATCCTACCGCGTCCGGATTGATCACCGCCGGAGACGTCGAGGTGAAGATATTCTTGGTGATGCCCTTACCGGCGATATTGTTACCCGCCTTATCGACGACTGCCCACGCGTGACTACCGCACAAGATGAACGGGCCGTCTTTCGGCACGTTCCTCAGTATCTCC
>JACCVE010000091.1 GCA_013698285.1 Chloroflexia bacterium
GACTACCGTGGTTCGCGGCCCGATGCGTCGGGCTCCCCCTCCATCGTCGCACACCGTGGTCCACCCGGCGCACGACGCGCGTCCCCCGCTTCGTCCCGCCTTCGATGACGTCAGTACATCGAGGAGAGCAGGACGGCGGCGGTGTTGTAGAGCGCGTGGGTGATGATCGCCGCCGTGGTGCCGTAGCGCTTGCGCTCGATCCCCAGCAACACGCCGACGCCGAACAGGCCGACGACGGTCCACGAGAACCCGTATTGGGTGTGGAGCAGCGCGAACAGGACTGAGGTGAGGACGATGCCGAAGCGGGGCTGGAGGGCGCCCCGGAGCAGCAGTTCCTCCCCCACCCCGGCGCTGATCCCGATCGCCAAGGCCCCGATCGGATTCTGAAAGGCGCCGAGGGACTCGTTCATCACCTCGTCGATACTCTCGGTCAGACCGGGCTGGAAGATCTCGGTCATGACCCCGCCGATACCGGTCACGATGAACCCCAGCACCACGAACCCGATCGCGATCCCGACCGTTCCAAACGTCGGTCGCCGCAGGCCCAGGCGGGCACTGGCCTCCGAGAACCCGCGGGCCACCCAGAGTCCGACGGCGGCGTAGGCCAAGGAGATCAACAGGACGGCCTGGGCGATCAGTTCGATATAAGACACCTCTGTCGTCCCAAGTGTGGCGACGTCGGTGCCGACGTTGATCAGCGAGATGGTGAAGACCACCATCGCCGTGATCACCACGCTCAACCCGACCATGTGAACGGGCGAGCGGGGGTCGAGCGGGATCACCCGGCCGACCAGCGCCCGGAATGGACTGACCAGCGGCAGGGTGAGCGACAACCCGATCAACAGGAACGTCAGGCCGTCTCGCTGTTGCCCCACTAGGAACGCCGCCCCGGCAACGATCAGCAAGATCCCCGGCAAGCCGAGCAAGAGATACAGCCCGACTCGCGCCGAACGGTCATGGCGAGCGTGATAGACCCAAAACGAGAGCCCGAACGCAACGGCGATCAGCCCGGCGGTGACCGCGACGGCGACAACTTCGGCCAACGGCACTATCCCATCTCGACGTCGTCCGGGCGAAGATCATGGCCCGTGGTCCCGGCAGCCATGGTAATCCGTCCCGCCAGAAAACGTCCGCCGGCGGCACCCTCTGAGTATACGTGGCCCGCCACTGACTCCCCGGCCCCGGGCGACAGTGCCGCACCTGGCCGGTGGTAGACTCTCACGGGTCGATGGACGGGTTGGCTGGCGACGGGGGACGCGGCGATGGACGAGGGAAACCCCACGCGGAGGCGTACCGGTGATCGGGCGGATGCCCCGTCTGGCGGCCGCCGTGGCGGCCTCGGCCGCGGGCTCAGCTCGTTGATCCCGACGACTCCCGTCCCGGTCGCCGCCACCGCCACGTCCCCACTCACGGTGCCGATCGACGCGGTGGAACCTAACCCCTACCAACCGCGCGGCACGATCCATCCCGACCACCTCGAGACCCTGGCCGAGTCGATCCGCCAGCACGGCGTCGTCCAGCCCCTCGTGGTCAACCTCTCGCCCGAACCCGGCCGCTACGTCCTCATCGCCGGCGAGCGGCGCTGGCGGGCCGCCCGCCTCGCTGGCCTCGACACCGTGCCGGTCGTCATCAAGGAAGCGTCTCCCCAGCACATGTTGGAGTTGGCCCTCGTCGAGAACGTGGTCCGGGCCGACCTCTCGCCGCTCGAGGAGGCCAGCGCCTATCGCCAGTTGATCGAGGAGTTCGGCCTCACCCAGGCGTCCGTCGCCCAACGGGTCGGCCGTTCGCGGGTCAGCGTCACCAACACGTTGCGGCTGCTCGCGGCCCCAGACGGTGTCCAGGCCGCGCTCGCCGGTGGGGAGATCACCGAAGGGCATGCCAGGGCACTGCTCGGCCTGGGCACGAGTGCCGACCAACTCGTTGGCCTACGCCACGTCATCGACCGCGGCCTGTCCGTCCGCCAGACGGAGGAGATGGTGCGCCGCTGGCTCGACAGCGACACGGATCGAAGCCGGGCCGATCGCCCGGCGGGTCGCGACGTGGAAGAACTGCGGCTGGAAGATCGCTTTCGCGGCGCGTTGAATACCAAGGTCGCCTTCAAGCGCCGCGGTCCCGGCAAGGGCGGGACCCTGACCATCCAATACTACTCCGACGAGGAACTGGACGCGCTCTACCGTCGCCTGAATGGCGAGGATGTCTGGTAGGGCCGACTCCCCGTCACCCTGACCCGGCAACCACCTGATCGACGGTCAGACATCCTCGCCGCAGGGTGATCCGGGACCATCGATGTCCTCGACCACCGACACCACGTCGCCCGTCACCGCGTCGATCCGGACCGAGAGGGCCAGGTTGTCATCCGCGCCATTGTCCCGGTACGTCACCAGCCAGAACGGGTTGGCTGGCCCGATGTCCACGATCGAGGGGGTAGCGACCGGAGACGCCTGACCGGCGGGTGTCGCCGTGACGACCGGACTAGCGATCATCACCACCGGCACGGTACTGGTCGGCGCCACGGTTCCTGTTCGATTAGCGTCCGATGTCGTGGGAATCCTGGGCGGATCCGGCAGCCCGGGTGGGTCCGATAACGCTGGTGAGTCTGGTGGCTCGGGTGTCGCCGCAAACTGCAGGCCGCCGGCGCTCCCCATCGTGACTGGGGGCATATTCAGGGTGATGATGGTTTGCGCCCGCGCTCCGGGGCAACGAGCCCGAAATACCGTCCCGCCAGCCTCCTCGGCACGGTAGATGGCGTCCTCGGAGAGGATCGGAAAGGCCGCCAGGGTCAGGGTCACTGCGCTTGTCGCCGGCCACGGGATCTCTTCCGCCGCGACGACCTCCCCGGTGTAGCGCTCGATCTCCATCGCCAGGGCCCGGTTCTCGCCGTCCTCACCGGCCGCCATCACGACGTAAGACAGCCATCCTCCGGGCGGCAACGTCAGCTGACCCCCGACGGTTTCGTCCAGTGGCCAGTCGTACTGGGCCGTGGCCATCACCAACCGCGCCGCTGGGTCCCACGCCGTGGCCTGACGGCGGGCGACCGCTGCCGCTTCCTCCAACGTTAGCCCGCCGTCCTCCGGGATTTGGATGTCCGGTTGGTCGATGATCGTCACCGGATCGGACGACCAACCGTCCCACCACCGCGCGGCCAGGATGCCACCGAGCCCAAGTTGGATCGCGAGCAAGGCCGTGATCAACAGGCGAACCTTCACCCGGCGTCTTTCTCCGTTCCCGGCGCGGGCAAGAAGAGCCTGCGCACCGGATAGATCGCCGAACTCATCGACAGACCTCCGCCAGGCGTCGCCCCGTCAGCCCGCCCGAGCACTTCCCAGCCCGACAATGCGAGGTCGATCCCGATCGTCTCCTGCGTCCACTGGTCGGCGTGCCAGGCCAGGTCCTCGTCACCGGTGATCGGCCGGACGACCGGTAACTCCTCCGACCGGACTCGGGTCACCGACTCTCTCGTCTCCAAGGATACCGTGATCCGCAGGACCCAGTCCGGCGCACCGCGGACGACCTCGACCACCCCCTGCACCCGGCCGAACTCCACCACCTCTCGCTCCCCTCGCCATCAGGCCATGGTCAATCCGCCGGGACGGCACTCCGTCGCGCGGGAGTCGCCGGGCTGGGCATGGGCGGCATGATCTCCTCGTCTGCCCGCTCGTCGGAGTCGTTCCGGGTCGAGAGTGCCGCCGGGGGAATCGTCAGGGCCAGTGCGGTCGCCAGGATGCCGAGTACCGAGAGCATCGCCAGGGCGAGCGGGATCCCGACGGCGTCCGCGATCCGGCCGGTGATCGGTACCCCGATCCCGCCGGTCACGAACCCGAGTCCCAGGATGATGCCCGAGGCGACCCCGGTCCGGCCCGGCAACAGCCGCTGGGCGGCGACCAGCGTCACGGCGAGGCTGGCATCGGCCGTCAGGCCGAAGGCCGCCCCCGCCACGAAGACGAGCGGTCCTGGCACCGCCGCAATCAGGAGCAGGAAGGGCAGCGAACCGAGCAACGAGGCCAATAACACCCGCCTGCCGCCGATCCGGTCCGCCAGGTAACCTCCGGTCAAGGTGCCGGCCGCCCCGGCTAGGATCACCGTCGACACCAGCGGCCCATAGAACCCTCCGCCGTACCCGAGGTCGTCGTACCAGATCGGCAGGAACTGGAGGACCGAGAGGAAGATCCAGGCCCTCAGCATCACCACCCCGACCACCCGCGACAGCACGGGCCACGGAGTCTCAGCCATGCCGGTCGCCCCTTGGCCGGACGTGAGTCTGGACACCGGGCTCGGGACCAGGGCCCGGGCCGCCAGTCGCTCCGCCACGGCGGGCATCTGGCGGGCCATGGCCACGGCGGCCACCAGTGCCAGTGGCAAGAAGACCACGGACCCGGCCGGCCCGAACGCCCACAGGGCCACCACCCCGACGACCGGCCCCAGGGCGAACCCCGAGGTCCCGCCGACCGTGTACAGCGACATCGCCGTGTTCCGGGTCCGCGGGTCGGTCACCGCCGATGCGCCGGAGGCCCCCAGCGGGTGATAGGCCCCCGAGGCGATCCCTGCCGCCGCCGCGCAGGCCAGCAGAACGCCGTACGAGGGCGCGAGGCCATAGGAAGCGGTGCAGACCCCACCCCAGATGAGGACGGCGGGGGGCAACCAGGTCAGGAACCTCCGGTCGGCCGCCCACCCGAAGAATGGCTGCGACACCGACGAGGCGCTCGCGTAGGACAGGGCGATCAGGCCGGCCTGGCCGTTCGAGAGGTCGAACCGGTCCCGCGCCACCGGGAGGAACACGGTCAAGAAACCGGCCAGCAGGTCATTGCTGAAGTGCCCGAACATCAGCGTCACCAGCGCCCGGTTCCTCAAGACGGCCCGCACCGGATTCGCTCCCTTCGCGCTCTCGATCCGCCCCAATGATCGTTGTCTGGCGGGCCATCGGACGATTCCAAACGGTATACTACTGGCTCATCAATCGACCTTGTCGCCACGGATCCCGTCCGTCGCCCGTGGCAAGGTGACCACGAGGACCCTACGATGCAACCGTTGACGGCCGTCTCTCTCCCCGATCTCCTGGAACGACTCGAGCGCATCCGGGTGCGTCTTTGACGTCGCCCACCTGGAGCGGGAAATCGAAGATCTCGAGATGCAGAGTGGTGTGCCCGGCTTCTGGGACGACTCAGACACGGCCCAACGGGCGATGCGGACGCTCGGCGAGCTGAAGGCGACCGTCGGCGATGTCCAGGACCTGGGCGATACGCTCGTCGAACTCCAGACCCTCCAGGAACTGGCCAAGGGCGAGCCCGAATTCGCCGATGAGGTCGAGTCCGAGGCGCGGTTGGCCAGCGAGCGACTGGGGCGGCTGGAACTCAGCTTGGCGCTCAACGGTCCCCACGACCGGTCCGACGCGATCCTCATCATCCATTCGGGTGAGGGCGGCATCGACGCTCAGGACTTCGCGGCGATGCTGTCCCGCATGTACCTCAGGTGGGCCGACCGGCGCAATCTGAAGGCCGAATTGCTCGACGAGACGGGCGGCGAAGAAGCGGGGATCAAGAACGCCACGATCGAACTCAAGGGTCCCAATGCCTACGGACTCGTCCGAGGCGAGGCGGGATCGCACCGGCTCGTTCGCCAATCCCCGTTCGACTCCGCCCACCGTCGCCACACGGCCTTCGCCCTGGTCGAGGTGCTACCAGAGCTGGAGGGTCAGGCCGAGATCACGATCAACCCGGACGATGTCCGGATGGACGCCTTCCGGGCCTCGGGAGCGGGCGGGCAGCACGTCAACAAGACCAGTTCGGCGATCCGGCTGACCCACATCCCGACCGGGATCGTGGTGACTTGCCAGAACGAGCGGAGCCAGATCCAGAACCGGGAGACCGCCTACAAGATCCTCGGCGCCCGATTGCTGGAACGCCAGATGAAGGCGGAGGCCGAGGAGCGGACCCGGCTCAAGGGCGACATCACCGCGGCCGGGTTCGGTAACCGGATCCGGTCATATGTCCTCCACCCCTATACCCAGGTCACCGACCACCGCACCGAGACGAGTGTCGGCGACGCGAGCGCGGTCCTCGACGGTGCCCTCGACCCGTTCATCGACGCCTACCTCGAACGGCAGATGGGGGTCGAGCAGGACGCCACGGCCGCCGGGCCGGCGGCGTGACCCGCCGGTCCGCCGGCGGTACGTACCGGTCCGCCGGCGGTCCGGCGCTGATCTCTCTGGTCCTCGCCTGGCTGCTGCTCATCCCTGCCCCGGCGTTGGCTACGGCGGCACAGTCAGTCGGGACCCCGGCTCCGCCGCGGTTTGAGAATTCGGCGGTCAGCGCGACCGCGTCCGCAATGGCGTCCATGGCCGGTGGCGTGTCGTTCTCCTTGACCGGCACGACCCCCTTCCCCATCCGCTCCGCGTCGGTTCGATATCACCCGGTCGGTCAGGAGACGGTCTACGCGGTGCCAGCCGCCCTGCCGGTGTCGGCTCCGGACGGCTCGTTCTCCCTCTCCCTCGTCGTCGATCCACGGCAGGACGGTCTGCCGCCCGGCTTGACGCTTTCCCACGCCTGGCACCTGACCCTCGAAGACGGGACGAAGTGGTCCAGCTCAGTCGGACGGGTCGATTGGATCGATGACCGCTTCGCCTGGGATGTCGTCCGAGTCAACACCGTCGAGGTGATGATCGGTGCCGAGGATTCGAGTGACCGGAGAGACCGCATCGTGGCCGAGGTCCGCCGGGTCCTGCCCGAGATCGAACGGGTGATCGGGTCCAGTGCGACTGGGCCGATCCGGTTCTGGGTCTACGACGCGGCTGCCGACTTGGCGGGCACCCAGACCGCCAATACCGAGCCCTGGATCGCGGCCAGCTCCTACCCGGGACTCGGGGTAACGCTGGCCGTGATCCCGCCGGAAGCGACGATCGAGATCGGCCGCCTCATTCCTCACGAGCTCGCCCATCACGTCCTCCACCACGCCGCGACGAGCCCGTTCTCCGCGCCACCTCTGTGGTTCGACGAGGGACTGGCAGGCTGGTTTCAGACCACGGGGACCGACCAGTTCCCCGCTCTCGTCAGAGCCGCCGCGGCGGAGGGCACCCTGCCCGGCGTCGCGGCACTCGCCTCCTCGTTCCCGTTCGCGGTCAGTGAGGCGAATCTCGCCTACGCGGCGTGCTGGAGCGTGATGACCTACGTCATCGAGACCTGGGGCGAGGCGGCGATCCCGCGACTCGCGGCATCCTTCGCCGCCGACCGGACCGACGACCAGGCAATGCTGGTGGCCCTCGGCATCGATCAACGGACGCTCGACATCCAATGGCGAGTTTGGCTGGGCGCGAGTGGCGAGAGCTCAGATGCCAGTCCATGACATGCGCAATGGACCGGCACGGCGCACACCCGCCCGGCCCGGCCGGGCACGGCATCCACACGTGCGCCGGGACGCGGGCTTTCGCGTGCTAGACTCGGGCGCCTGTACCACGATGGCCCCGGCGACCTCTCCTCACCCGACTCTTGGGGACTCTGATGAGTGTGAACCACGCGAACCGGTCCAGCATCCTCGACCCGGCCGCGATCGAGCGCAAGCTTGCCCTCAACACCTATAACGTCGATCGTGGCCGGGCCCACATCCGGATCATCGACCACGAGGTCTGTCTCCAGTGCGAGCGACAACAGTGCATCAACTGCTGCCCCGCCAATTGTTACGCACCGGGCGTCGACGGCCGGGTCATCTTCTCCTACGAGGGATGCGTCGAGTGCGGCACCTGCCGGATCGTCTGCCACGTCTTCGACAATATCGAGTGGACCTACCCCCGTGGCGGATTCGGCATCCAATACCGCTACGGGTAGCCAGCACGGAACACCACTGGTCATCGCGCGTCACGTACCAGGCGCCGCCGCACGCCAGAGACGCCACGAGGCTCCGTCAGACGAGGGGACACCGATGTACTGGACGAAGAAGCACGTCATGGTCTGCACCGCGATCCACTGCCAGCAGAAGGGCGGCATGGATGTCGCCGGGCGATTGCGGCTCGATGTGATCCGGAAGGGCCTGGACACCGAGATCCTGGTCAACAACTGCGGCACGATCGACCTTTGTGACGTCGGACCCAACATCGTCGTCTACCCCGACAACATCATCTATCACGGGGTCACGGTGAAGGATATCCCCGATATCGTCGCCCACCTGCGGGGCGGTCCCCCCGTCGAGCGCTTGCTGATCGGCCCCGGCGAAGCGCGGGAGCGAGCCCGGCACGATTTCTACGAGGCGGCGGTCGAACCGAACCCGATTGGTCCCAGCGCCGAGTTCGAGACGCTGGCCGCGGAACATGGGTTCGACGCGGCTTGGGTGACCGAACAGCAACGGCGGGGGTTCATCGCGCGGAAGCCCGGCGTGGACGATGGCCCCGAGACGATCACCGTGACGACCAAGTCCCGCGCTCGCTACGGCGTCTGACCCTCGGCCTGCCCGGAATGGCCCGGTCACGATGCGAACGCCAGAAGTCAGGACATCGACGGTCAGTCGCTCGGCCGCCTCCTGATGTCGACGGCGTATACTGGCGTCCGACATTAAGGGGAGATTACCCCCGGACATTCACAACGCCGCGTCAGGCGATGGAGACCCGGTTCCGTGGCACGGCGACCTACGCCCACTCTCGAACGAGAACCCGGGGACGTGGGTCGCGCGCCGGGTGCCCGACCCGGGACGCACAGTGCTCGGCAACACGGTGATGACGAGTCGCTCGACAACGACGCTTCGACGGCCCTCCCACCCCAGTCCACCGTAGCCGGTGCCGGGGCAGTGACGTCCTCACCGGTGGTCGCCCTCGGGCCCCCCTGGTGGTCGGCCTACGGGCGGATCAGGATCCCCCGGCGCCAGTTCGCGTACCGGCTGGTCCTCGCCGCCGCCTTGGTCACCGCGGCGGCATTGACCAATCGCTCGTTCCTCGGCTGGGGCCTATTCGTCGTCTTCGCGGTGCTGTTCGTACCGGGCACCCGGGCCCGGTCATTCGTGCTGTCCTTTGTTCCCTACGGTGCCGTCTGGTTCATCTTCACCGCCCTGAGGTCGTTGGCCGACGAGACGGTCTTGGCCCGGACGGTCAACCTCCGCGCTGCCAAATTCGAGCGCTACCTGTTCGGTGGGGAGTTGCCGACGATCGTCTTGCAACAACGATTCTTCGACCCGGATAATATCCGGTGGTGGGATTTCGCCCTCACGGCCGTCCACTGGTCCTATTTCCTCGTCCCGCACATCGTCGCGATCCGCCTCTGGCACAAGCACCCCGGATTGTTCCGGCACTACCTCGCCGCGATGACCTTGCTGCTGGCGGTCGGCCTGGCGATCTACTTCTTGATCCCTTCCAACCCGCCCTGGCTCTCTGGAGAGCGGTTCAACAGCCCGGCCGCGCCGACCGTGTTGCGGGTGATGCAACCCGTGGCCGAACAGTTGAACGGCGGTCTCTACCAAGCTAGCTACCGGGTCATCGGGGAGTCGAACCCGATCGCCGCGATGCCGTCGATTCACATGGCGATTACCTTCCTCTTGATCTTCCCGGCCCGGCGGTTCGGACGGCGCTGGCACCTGCTCGCCTGGGCCTACGCGGCCGCGATGGGACTCGCCCTGGTCTACCTTGGCGAGCACTACATCATCGATGTCCTCGTCGGTGCGCTCGTCACCAGCTACGGCTGGTACACGGCCGGTGCCTGGTCCCGCCGCCTTCGCACCCTGACCCACCCTGAGTCACGACCGGTCCCGTCCTCGCCGTCCACGCCCCCGAGTCGCCCGCTCGCCTGACGACCGTGCTGGTCGATCGGGTGATCATTGGCCGGAGGAGAGCCAGTCGTCGAATCCGGGGTTGAGCCCGCGATACGCGGCGGCCATCCGCGGCGGGTCGAGGAGCTGGCGCAGGGCACGCGCGTGTTCCCTATCCCACGGTGAAACGTTGTCGAGCCTGCCCGAGAGGGCCGCGTCCAGGATCCGTACCCAGCAGGCGCTGAACCGCGCCACCGCCGCTTGGAGGCCGCGTGGCGAGACGGACCCGAGGGAGGCCGGAGGCCAGTCGCCGAGTCGCGGCGGCGGCCACGCCCCCGGGGCGAAGCCGGGGAATTCGCCGATGCCCGCGGGTTCAGCGGCCGGCCAGGACAGGAGCGCGACCCGCGGCGGCGCGTACAGGCCCCGTTTGCCCCGGTCGATCGCGACGACCGGCAGGGGAACCTCGATCGACCGTGAGTACCGCTCCGACGGGACGGGGAACCGGGCCACCGAGCCGGGATGATGGGGAGGGTTCTCCGCGCTGAAGGCCTGGGCCCGCCGGGCCACGACGTCCATCGTCGCGGTGGTGTCCGTCTCTCCCCGGAGGAGTGCCACCGACCCCGCGTAGGACGTCGTGTCGAACGCGGTCTCCCGCCCGGCCACGATGAGGGTGAGGGTCGTCCGGCCGTCTCGCGTCCGGCCCACGCGGCGCTCCCGGTCGCGCCAGTCCTCGGCCGCTGGAACCCAGAGGTCGATGAGCGCGCCGACCTCGGCGTCGGAATCGACCGGGATCGGCCCCCATCCCGGCACGAACGGCACGAGGTCAGCGGTCATCCCGGTCGGGAACCATCGTGGTGTGGGGCCGCCACGACGCCGGAGGTCCCATCTCGCGAGTGGGGCAACCGCCCGCCCGCCCACTCGGCGTCGGGCGCCCCCTGCACCGCACGGTTCAATGGTCCCAGCTGGACGAGGAGATCGAGGCTCACCGCGAGGTCGTCCGGGCCCGGGATGTCCCGCCGAGACCGCATCGGCCGGGTCAGGCGGAGCAATCCCGCCGTCGCCGCATACTCGATCCGGAACCGGTCCCGGCGCGGGTCGAGACCAGTGGGCAGCAGCGTGACGGCCCGCTTGGCCAGGTCAGCCGCGAGACCCGGTGACCCACCGTGCAGGTCGAACGGCGGTGCGTCCTCCGGTTCGGCCCGCCGGGTGGAGGTCGCCTGCCAGTCGTCGCCACCGGCGGCATCGACGATCTCGGCCTGGAACACCCGTCCTGGCCCGTCCGAGGCGTTCGCCATCCGGGCCGCGGCGAGGTGACCGCGATAACGACCGTCCACGGACGCCGTTTCCAGGTCGACGGTGCCGCCGAGGAGGTCCGCCAGGGGCGTCAGCGCGGCGGTCAGATCGCGCTTCGCGCCACGGTTGAAATGGGCCGCCAGGTAGGCCGTTAGCCCGAGCGAGACCAAGACGATCGAGCACATCGCGACGGTGAACCAGACATAGCTACTCGACATGATGCGACTCGCTCCGGTCCATGGGAAAAGCCTCCCGTGCCCGTTCACCGTAGGCGGTGGGACGGCCGCGATCAATCGCCGCTGGGCAGCGGTGCGCGTTCGGTGGCGGCGAACGGGTCGAGACGTTTGGCACCGCCCATGGCACCGGCCGTCGGCTGGGCCAACGCGCCGGCCAAGAACGCGGCGCCGGCCGCCGTGATCCCCGCCACGCCGTTGATTAGCAGGGCGACCTCGTAGTTGCCGGTCAAGTCGTAGAGCACCGCGTCGAAGAACGCCCCAGCACCGAACCCGATGTTCATGAACGTGAACATCGTCCCAAAGATGATGCCCAAGTGAGCGGGGCCATAGGTGTCCGCGGCCAGGGCAGCCGTTAGCGGTGTCGTCGCCGACCACGATACCCCGAGCACCGTCGCGTAGACGAAGACCAGCGGACCCTCGGGCAGCAGGAACAACAGGAAGAAGGACACCCCGCGCAGCGCGTAGGTCAGGCCGAGGACGCTGCCGAGGTCGTACCTGTCCCCGAGCCACCCCAGGAGCAACGACCCGCCGCCGCTGAAGATTGCCGTCAGGCTGATCACGTCGGCGGCTGACCCGGCGTGCATGCCCATGTCGTGGGCATAGGCCATGAAGTGGATATTGGCGAACGACATCGTGAAGCCGCAGACCACGAAGCCGTAGGCGAGCAGCCAGAAGACTGGTCCACGAAAGGCCGACCGGGGTGACACCGATCCGACGGCTGCCCTGGGACGCCCGGGAGGGTACCCCATTTCCGCGACGTCCGTCTCCGGCCGGTCCCGCAGCAGGACGAGACCAAGTGGGACGATGACCACGAGGAGGAGCACCGCCATCAACCGGTAAGTGGATTGCCAATCGGCCTGGGTCAGGACATAGACCGCCACCGGCACGATCAACAGTTGGCCGAACGGCGTTCCAGAGGTCGCCAGGGAGAGGGCGGCCCCCCGGTGCCTGGTGAACCACCGGCTCACCATCGCGGTCGTGTTGACCGGGCTCGTGGCGGCGAACGCGATCCCGCCGATCAACCCATAGACGACATAGACATGCCACAACTGGCTGACGAATGAGAGGGGAATCAGGATCAGACCGACGAGCGCGGCCCCGGTGAGAAGCACTCGCTTGGGGCCGAACCGGTCGGATACCCAGCCGATCACCGGTTGGCAGATCGACAGCACCACCATGTTGACCAGCACGGCGACGGAGAGCTGGGATCGGCTCCAGCCGAACTCGTCCTCCATCGGCAGCAGCACGACGCCGAAGACGAACCGGGCACCCGATGTCGCCATCAGGATGGTGGCGATCGTACCGACGATCACCCAGCCATACCACGCCGGCAGATTCCCGCCGACCGGTGCCCGTCCTCGCCTCACGACGCCTCCCGCTGACCGCGCGGAGCGGACCTTTCCGCCCGATGACGGGATGTCTCCCACGCCACGCCGACGACCTGCCTCCGCGTTGTTGGCCCGTTTGCCCCATGCTACCATCGGAGATCGACCGGCGGAACCGCGGTCACCGGGTCATCGATACATGCTACCGAGGGAGTCGCGGATGGCGGCCGAACCACTGATCTACGACCTCAGCAAGCCTGAGCGCCGCGCGGTCCGGTTCCCGCGGCCGGATGTCCCCGAGACCGACCTTCCGGGCGACCTGTGCCGCGATTCGCTGGACTGGCCCGAGGTGAGCGAGATCGACGTGATCCGCCACTTCACCCGGCTCAGTCAGAAGAATCACGCCATCGACATCAACATGTACCCGCTGGGGTCATGCACGATGAAGTACAACCCCAAGATCAACGAGGCGGTGGCCCGCTATCCGGGCTTCGCCGGCATCCACCCGGACCAGGACCCCGCCACGGTCCAGGGCATGCTGGAGCTGATGTACGAACTCCAGGGCATGCTGGCCGAGATCTCCGGCTTCGCCCACGTCACGTTGCAGCCCGCGGCCGGGGCCCATGGCGAGCTGACCGGCGTGATGGTCATGCGGTCGTACCACGAGGCCCGGGGCGACACCGCCCGCCGCAAGGTCTTGGTCCCCGACACGGCCCACGGCACCAACCCCGCGACCGCGATCATGGCCGGCTTCGAGGTCGTCACGATTCCCTCCGACGCCCGGGGCAACGTCGATATCGATCGCCTCCGGGCCGAACTCGGCTCGGATGTCGCCGGCCTGATGATCACCAATCCCAATACCCTGGGCCTGTGGGATGAGCACATCGTCCACGTCGTCGAGATGGTCCACGAGTGCGGCGGCCTGGTCTACAACGACGGCGCCAACTTCAACGCCATCCTCGGCATCGCCCGCCCCGGCGACCTGGGCATCGATGTGATGCACTACAACCTGCACAAGACGTTCTCGACCCCCCACGGGGGGGGAGGGCCGGGGTCCGGCCCGGTGGGGGTCCGCGACGACCTGGCCGCCTACCTTCCCGGCCCCCGCGTCGCCCGGACTAAGGTCGATGGCGAGGTGACCTACGGTTGGGACCAGCCCGCCGAGTCCTTAGGCCGGCTCCATGCCTTCCACGGCAACGTCGGCATGCACGTCCGGGCCTACACCTACATCCGGATGCACGGCGCGGCTGGCCTGCGGGAGGTCAGCGAGGACGCCGTCCTGGCTGCCAACTACCTCCGGGCCCGCCTGCGGGCCCGGTATGACCTCGCCTACGACCGGACGTGCATGCACGAGTTCGTCCTGTCGGGCAACAAGCAGAAGGCGAACGGCGTCAGGACCCTCGACATCGCCAAGCGGCTGCTCGACTTCGGCGTCCACCCACCGACGACCTATTTCCCGCTGATCGTGCCCGAGGCCCTGATGATCGAGCCGACCGAGACGGAGTCGAAGGAGAGCCTCGACTACTTCGTCGCCGCGATGCTCCAGATCGCCGACGAGGCCGAGGACTCGCCGGAAACCGTCACCAACGCACCGCACCGCACGGAATACAAGCGACTCGACGAGGTCGGCGCCAACCGTTCCCTGAATCTCCGCTGGCGCCCGCCAGCGCCAGCGCAGCGGACTCCCGTCGCGGCCGACTGACCCACGGGTCCGTTCGCCTCGACACACATCCCGTCACCACATCGAACATGCCGAGCAGATGCCTGGGCGGTCGTCTGCTCGGCATGTTCGATCTCCGGTCAGACGACGATGTTGACGAGCTTTCCAGGAACGTAGATGACTCGCTTGGGAGGTTCACCACCGACGACCGACCGGACCCGCTCACTGGCCATCGCCAGCGCGACGGCCGAGGCTTCATCGACGCCGGGGTCGGCGACCACCCGGTCCCGAACCTTGCCGTTGACCTGGACGACGATCTCGACCTCCGAGACGTGCAGATAGGCCTCGACACTCTCCGGCCATGTCTGGGTATGGACCGAGTAGGGCTTGCCCAGCATCGACCACATCTCCTCGGCCACGAACGGGGTGCTCGGCGCCATCAGCAGTACCAGGGTCTCGGCGGCCTCCCGCCAGGCCGACGTGGCGGCGACCTCCCCGTGTCGCCCGGTGAAGAGGGCGTTGGTGAACTCGATCAGCGCCGCGACCATGGTATTGACCTGGTACGCCTCAATGTCGGCCGTGACGCTGGCGATGGTCAGGTGGGTCAGGCGGCGGATCGCCGCCTGGCCGTCCGGGTCGGCGTCGGTCATCTGGGTGACGGAGGCGGCATCCTCGACGACCTGATAGGCGCGGCGGATGAACCGCTCCATCCCCGTGATGCCGCGGTCATTCCACGGCCCGCCCTGGTCCCACGGACCGAGGTACATCAGGTGGAGGCGCAGGGCGTCGGCGCCATGAGCGGCGACCAGTTCGTCCGGGCCGACCTGGCTGCCCCGGCTCTTGCTCATCTTGGTCCCCTCGGTCGAGAGGATCATCCCCTGGTTGCGCAGCCGGACAAACGGTTCACCATGGTCGATGAGCCCCAGGTCGCGGGTGACCTTGGTCCAGAACCTGGCGTAGAGCAGGTGGAGGATCGCGTGCTCGATCCCACCACAGTAGAGATCCACTGGCGTCCAGGCCTCGACCCGCTCCCGGTCGAACGGCGCCGCGTCGAACCCGGGGCTCGTGTAGCGATACCAATACCAACTCGAATCGACGAACGTGTCCATCGTATCGGTCTCGCGCCGCCCAGGACCGCCGCAGGACGGACATGGCACGGAGACGAACGCCTCATTCGACACCAGCGGGCTCTGCCCCGTCGGCGTGAACTCTGCGTCCAAGGGCAACACCACTGGCAGGTCCGCGTCCGGCACCGGCACGATACCGCATGCCTGGCAATAGATGATCGGGAACGGCGTACCCCAATAGCGCTGTCGAGAGATGAGCCAGTCTCGGAGGCGAAAGGTCACCTCGCGGTGGCCGCGACCGTTAGCCTCGACCCAGTCCAACACCTTGGGCATCTGGTCCGGCATCCGCAGCCCGTCAATGGGGCCGGAATTGACCATCGTGCCGGGGCCGACATAGGCCTCGGTCATCGTCTCGCCATCCAACGAGGCGCGGTCCGCCGGCTGGATCACCGGCCGGATCGGCAGCCCGTGGGCCCGGGCGAAGGCGTAGTCCCGGACGTCATGGGCTGGCACGGCCATGATCGCGCCGGTGCCGTACCCCATCAGGACGTAGTCCGCGATCCAGACCGGGATCGGCTCTCCGGTCACCGGGTTGGTGGCGTGGCCACCGGTGAA